>JANQLQ010000157.1 GCA_028280565.1 Fulvivirga sp. | reverse complement strand
CTAAGTCCAGTTTTCATTTTCTTTTGCACGCCCAAAAGAAAACGAAACAAAAGAAAAGGGCGCCAGGAACAAAGCCCATTTTCCCCTCGAAACGCACTGCCCAGCCCCTATAGGCCGCTTGCCCACAGGCCCCAAATGTGCCGCGCTGTTCCTGGATGTCCTCCCTCCAGACGCCACTTTAATTTTCAATGATGCGATAAATTAAGCTTGACATGGCGGTTAAACCATTTTTTACAGTCCTGTTTTAACAGTCGGCACATTCAGCAATAAACCATCAGTAACCCCTATTTTGCCTACTGCCCTTTGCCTACTGCTGACTGACCGATAGCTTTCCAGTACCGCAAAGGCAGATCATTATATGCCCTACCGGTCCATTAACATGTGACTGGACATCGGCAGCCAAGCATCAGCTTTTTTTCTTCTTTTTCTTTCCTTTCTCCTCCCTTTTACCGAATAATTCTTCGTCTTCTATGACGGTAGCGATAATGGAAGTCTTCCCTTCATCCATTCTTGTCCAAACGGCCACTACGCGGCGGTCATACGCGGTAATGTTTGTATAGTCGCCGAAGAAATACTTCTCGTTTGGGATAAATGGAGTTTCACTGATCTTGAGGTTTTCAAATGAGCTTCCCCCGTTGTTTGAATAAGCGAGGTAAACGTCGGTCTGGTTATCGTCATAGGCCCGGCGGTCATAAAACAAGATATAGAGGTAGCCCGTGGTAGGATCTTGGGTCATCCAGCTTAGGAATTGATGTTTCCCGGGATCATCGTCATTGACTTTGACACGACCGGACCACAAGTCACCCCCGTTGGCCGATCTCATGAACCAAATGTCCGTATCGTCTTCCCCGTTTCTTTGATCCGACCAGTTTAAGTAGAGCATTCCGCGGTATTGGGTAGGGCTGTTGTCGGCGATCAAAACCGGCATTCCATTCGTACGGTTGATCCCTGGTACTTCGAAAGACCAGCCCCCGGGTTGCTTCCCAATTTCGATGTCATTGCGCAGCCAAGTCTTTCCTTTGTCGTACGAACGGTCCAGGTAAAGCTTTTCATTATGAGCCCAAGCCACGTATAAATATCCCTGGGGGCCTACTACAGGCACCGCACCTTCCGCGGTGTTGTCATCGTCAATGCAGTCGCCCGGGTATTGATTGAGTTGTATTGGGTCTGACCATTTTTTACCACCGGATGAGCTGGACCAAAGGATATGACTTTGACATGCTGGGTCTTTTGAGCCGTAATCATCAAATTGCGTCCAGGTCACATGAAGTTCATTGGAGTTGGGATCTGCCACGGCCCATTCTTTGTCCTGGTCTTTGGGAGGGTTATGCCCGATGGAGGCCCCATCATTCCAAGTTTCCCCGCCGTCTGTAGATTTTTGGCATACGATCCTATCCAGGATCTCTTCGCTTTCCCAGTTGCGGCCCGTGGGGTCTGACAGGTGAAAGTAATAAAAGTCACCCTTCTTATCAGAAATGACCACTGGGTCTCCCCAAACCCCCATGGAAGATTGTAATGTGCTGGTCGTCCAAGTTTCCCCTCCGTCTTTTGTGACATAAACCTTATCCAGGATCGCCGCCGCGACTATATTATCTCTATCTTTTAGGCTGATCGCTACGCTGGGCTCGGCTGGGGCCCGTTCCCCCTCTTTTTGGACATCTAACACGATGTTTTTGAACTGGGAAAACATGGGGAGGGCTAAAAGACATAAAAGTGCAGAAAAGAAAAATCTCATGGACGCTGTTTTTTACAAATATAAGCGTCCAGCTTTAGGCGTTAACATGGAGCTGCTAAAATTGTCGATCACCGCTACTGGCAATAATTGATGATGAAGTTCTCTCTTGCCAGTAAAAAACATGTGCGCTGATAGGGTATAACTAAAAAATAGAACAGGCCGTTTGGGTCGTGAATATTTCCAGCGCTTTCATTCCGACCAGGGAGTTGCCTTTTTCATTTAGTCCCGGGCTCCATACCGCTAAGCTGAATTCGTTAGGCAAAATGGCTATAATACCTCCTCCTACGCCGCTTTTACCGGGTAATCCTACCTTAAAGGCAAACTCCCCGGCCTCGTCGTAAAATCCGCAGGTCATCATAATTGCTGTGATCCGTTTAAATTGGCTTTCGGATAAGTACTTCTGGTCATTCACAATGCCTCTCCCGTGGTTGGCTATTAGGCAAAAGGCTTGTGCTAACTGCTGGCAATTCATATCTACGCTGCAAAAATCATAATAAAGGTCCAGGACACGGTCTACCTCGTTTTTGATGTTGCCGAAAGACTTCATGAGGTTCACAATAGCCGAATTCTTGAAACCACACCTACGTTCTGACTCAGCCACGGCAGGATTGCACTGTACATCCAAATGGCCGCTCACCGCCCTGGTAAAGTCAAGAAAGGATTGTTTAGGGTCGTTAAAAGCATCTATCAACATATCAGTGATCACTAAAGCCCCGGCATTTATAAAGGGATTACGGGGTATGCCCCGCTCGTATTCCAACTGTACGAGTGAGTTGAAAGGGTCACCCGAGGGCTCCACATTCACACGTTCGTAAACCTTTTCTCCCAATTTCGAAACGGCCATACATAACATCAATACTTTAGAAATACTTTGTATTGAAAAGCGCTCCTCCCAATCTCCCACAGCGTAAGACTGTCCGTTGAGCAAATGCAGATACATGCCGAATTTTGATGGATCTACTTTTGCCAGCTGTGGGATATAATCTGCTACTTTTCCTTTATTTGAGAGGGGTAAAACCTCTTCTTGTATGCGAGCTAATATATCGTGATAGTTCATTTCAAACACCTTTTTCACAAATATAGCCGTCTTGTCAAAGGCTTTGACAGGGCAAACGAATTTAAGTTTTGCCGGTGAATTTCTCTCAATTTAATGCGTGGGTAGCACTAATGTTACGTTAAACTTCAAATGGCCGGTAGGGTTAGATGATGAACTCTGTTTGCAGTGTTGGGAAGCTCTCGGTCAGTAGGTACTAGGCGAAATAGGAGGTTGCCGATTGTTTATTGCCGACTACTGACTTTGAGAACAGGACCGTTAAAATAGGATGTCTTTGAAAATTAGCTTTGATAGTAGGAGGTTTAATTTTGGCAAACTAGGCTATATTTTAAGATGTTTCGGGTAATGGGAGCCACGGAATGAGCAGTATACGCGGGGGTTTGTGGTTCTAAGTCCAGTTTTCATTTTCTTTTGCGTGCCCATGCCATAGGCATTCCTTCGAGGAAAGAAAACGAACCCAAAGAAAAGGGCGCCAGCAACAAAGCCCATTTTCCGCGCAAAACGCACTGCCCAGCCCCTATAGGCCGCTTACCCACAGGCCTCCAATGTGCCGCGCTGTTCCTGGAGGTCTCCCCTCCATACGCCACTTGAATTTTCAATGATGTCCTTCCTAAAGTCAGCAGTTGGCAATGGACAATCTTATATTTTTTTGCCTACTGCCTTTTGCCCATTGCCGACTGCCGAGAACTTCCCAATACCGCAACCTTAAATTATACATGTAACCTACCTGTCCATTGGAGTGTGACTGGACACTAGCAAACTATGGTGTATGTTATTACCGGGTCACTAAAACCGGGTTGGACTCTTCAAAGGCGTGATTGGAAACATGAAGCATATAAATTCCCGGATCCTCAAGTCGGTCTAGTTCTATCACGGAAGCCAGTGAGGTAGGGATTATCTCTTGCTCCACTGCCACAATGCCTTTGCTATCATAGAGCTTTACCTGGACATTGGTATTGAGGAATCTTTGGTCAAAAATGATGTTGAGCTTTTCTGATGCCGGGTTAGGGAAAAACTTCAAGTCGACTACCGGTTTTAAGTTAAAGAATTCTTTCACCAGTTGGCTGTATTCAAAAGCCCCGTCGAAGTCATATTGTTTCAGTCGATAATAGTTTACGCCATCCTTAGGTGAGGTGTCAGTAAAACTATACTGGATGGTATGATACGAGGTCCCATGTCCATCTACACGCCCAATGGTTTGAAAATCAGTACCGTTGACTGACCTTTGTATTTCGAAGTAATCGTTATTGAGTTCGCTGGCGGTTGCCCAGGACAGCGTTATGCCCGGCTGTTCACTGTAAGCAGTAAACGAAACGTATTCTACAGGTAATACACTCAGGGTTTGTAAAAATATCTCTAGCGAAGGGTCATTGTTACGTAGGTCGCTCTCATCTCCGAAGAGGGTCGCAGGATCACATGGTGGGCTGGCACAGCCTAAGACGCCCCCTCCACCGGATACGGAGGTGGAACCTAATATATAAAAATCTTGGTTATTGGTAATACTGCCATTAGTGACACTAACATCTCCTCCCACCACTACACGGCCGGCATTCCCAAGCGTAAAAGCTCCCTGCGTGGTGAGGTTGCCCGTGACAATCAACAAGCCTCCGGCGGGCACGTTCAACGAAGCTCCTGAGCCGAGCAATGTATTCCCAGTGACCACTAGCGTGTCTCTAACCGTAATGACAGGATTAGCGTTGGTGACGTTTAGATCTCCTTGCCTTGTGATGTACCCATAAACATCAATACTACTTGCAGTGGAGTTAGTAGGCTGCGAGGGATTTTGGTTAGCCCATGCAGCAACATCGATCCACGAATTGTCGTCTAACCAATCACCAGTTTGATTGTCGTTAGACACGTAGTTTATTTGTGCAGTGGCCTGTATCACTGCCAAAAGGCAGATCAAGCCTAAATTAAAGCCTTTATTGTACATGGTTGTGGAAAATGGGTTTACCTATGGTTATCCATACCCATTGGTACGGTTTTGTAACCCGTACCGTAGGAAATTATGGGCAGCGAACACTACAAACCTCTAAATTAAAATTGCTTAAACGCAAATACAATTATTCAAGAATCAAATAAAGAGATTCTCAAAGAATGAGAATCTCTTTTTACCGATCTCAGCCAATGCGATTATTTCATAGAAGGTGGCAAGATCACCTTGTCAATAACGTGTACTACCCCGTTTTTAGCTTTTACATCGGCAGCTACTACTTTGGCGTCGTCAATCTTTACACCCATTTTACCGATTGAGACTTTTACCTTTTCTCCTTGTACCGTGGCTGCTTTTTGGCCGTTTGAAAGATCCTTTGACATCACTTTTCCAGCGACTACATGGTAAGTAAGGACTGCTACCAACTGGTCTTTGTTTTCCGGTTTTAACAAGGATTCCAAGGTGCCCTCGGGAAGGGCTGCAAACGCATCATCTGTTGGGGCAAAAACGGTGAAAGGTCCTTTGCCTTTCAGCGTCTCTACCAATCCACCTGCTTTCACCGCTGCCACCAACGTTTTTAGGCTTTCATTACCGGCCGCCAAGTCTACAATATCTTTTGATTGGGATCTTACGGATGAAGAGAAAGCAAATAGCGCCACGATCATCCCAAGTAATACAAATTTCATTTTTTGAGTTTTCATTTCTGTTAGCATGTTTATTAATTAAAAATCAAATACATCCTAACTACGACCTAGAACTGCGGGTTGGATTTTTCGAGGTCAACTTTTTTTCAAAAAACCTTTTACATAGGTTTTTTCCACCGTTGCATACTGGGTGCCCCCTTCTTTTTCCAAGGTGACAGCAAAAGCTCTTACCTCTCCTCGTATTACTTTTAATTCTTGTACGAGTGCGTTGTGGTCAAATATGCCAGCATCTATCGGCGGCTGACCTTCTTTGATGGCCCAAAGCTGGTACTGATGCCCATGAGGAGGCTCGGGGAGATTGTCTACACTGATAAATACGGCATTTGTTTTCCTATTCCAGAATACGTTGGCAAAAGAGCTTGGTGATATCTCGGAGCCATCCATTCTTACGTGTATGTTGTCCCCGTTGAGAAAATGCGCGATCCTCAGGTTAGCATAGTCCAACTGCTGGGTGGTGGTTTTGGCTCTTTCAGATAAGAATGTCTTTTCTTGTGCTAATTCCTTTACCAGTCCTTCCGCATTTTGGAGCTCCGAAAAAAAATAGAAATTAAACCCGATACTTACCAATAGCAGAAAGGTAGCTGCCATGGACCAGGTGGAAAAGATGCCAGGATTATTGGAGTTTCCTGTTGATCCTACAGGTTTACCCGGTGCAGGTTTTTCTTCTCCTTTCTCTTCTTCCTCGATAGCGTTCAAAACATGGGTTAATACCCGCCGGCCAGGCTCTTTATGGGCAACCCGGGCATATCGTACAATGGATTCCCTCAGCCTGGTCAGCTCTTCACTGATTTCCGGGTGCTGGGCGGCCATTTTATCTACTGCCAGCATTTCTTCATGATCTAATTCACCCGCCAGGTAGGTCTCTAATATGCCTGATTCTATGTACTCTTGAATGTTCACTCTAAATAATCGATCTCAAATGCTTGAGCGCTAGTCTTATCCTAGTTTTTACTGTTCCCAGGGGCATATCCAGTTTTTCGGCGATCTCCTTTTGCGTATATCCTTGGAAATAAGCCAAATCTATCAATTTTCGCTGAATCACAGGCAGTTGATCCACGAGTTGGTGCATATATAAATGTTCTACGTCCTCCCGGTCACTTAGCCCCGTAATACTTACGAGGTCTACCGCTGTTTTGGATTTTTCCGTTTGCCTAAAGTCTTTGGATCGCGTCTTATCAATGGCGGCATTCCGACAAACCCTTGTGAGCCAAGTAAATAAACTCCCCTTTTCTGCATTGTACGAATGGCTATTCTTCCAAACCTTGAGCAGGGCTTCTTGGAAAACATCTTCGGCCATAGGCTTATCACGTACCACGCGTAGGATCACGTTGATCAAAACCGGGGCATAGTGCTCGTAAATCAAATGGAGTGCACGTTTATCTTTAGCCTGTAATAAACTTACGATTTGCTCATCAATAGACACCTTCTGGGCGATATGCCGGACTTCGGTAGACAAAATCTAGTGGATTAGGAAAATAGAACAGGTAACTAACCAGAATGTTTGTTCCTGGTATTCACCCCTAGCCCCTGTAGTCTGCTCGTTTCCTATACCGTGAAAAAATAATTCTTGTTTTTCGTTATTGATTAACAGCGTGTATGGGTATTATTGTAAACAATGAAATCAAAAAACTACAAGAGTAATTTTTTATTCCCAAAAACTAATTTTTTAGTGGGAATGGGTAGTGTTTTTAATGTTCAAGGTCGATATTTTACTTTTAATTATACAAACAGTGGGGCCATAGCTGATCTCAAGGCACTTGAATCGGATTGGGGAGTTATTGGACAAGACCTAAAAACATCGGCATCTAACCTTGAAAAAAACCTTAAAAAGTAAACTCTAACCCCCTAGATGAGTAAAAAGGACCAAGAAACTGGGGATAATACCTTAAAGCAGATTGATATTCCCAAGGAACTACGACCTATCATAGATGACCCTGGGATACCTGAAGAAAAAAGAAAACAAATAGCAGAGGTAGTGCTAGGAATTTCTGTGGGGCAGGAAACAGAATTTAGTGGCCCAATCCCCCCTCCGGAATTACTTAAAGGTTACAATAAAGTGGTACAAAATGGGGCGGAAAGGATAATCTCTATGACTGAAAAACAATCTCAGCACCGGATGCATCTCGAAAATTAAGCGATAAAAGAAGAGTTAAAGCAAAGTGGTCGGGGGCAAGTATTTGGATTCATTCTCGGAATCCTAGGGTTATCTTTAGCAACAATGTTAACACTTCTAGGACATGAAGCTATTGCTGGGATTTTTGGGACCACAACGATTGTAGGCTTGGTTACGGTATTCGTGGTCGGAAGGAAGTATCAGCAAAAGGATTCTCAAGGATAAGACTAATGTTGTAAGTAAAAATCAAGAATACCACTTCAAGAAACCCCATAGCTAATAACAATTAGCTATGGGGTTTCCGAAATTAACCAAAATCCTTACTTCTTATAAATATCCAACGGTATATTCATTGACTGATCTTCACCGATCTCGATCACCGAACTCCCATGCACTTTGATCTCCGCTTTAATAAAATCTTCTGCATCGGCTTTATAAATGTTGTCTACGTATTTTTGGGGGTTCCTATCTATGTACGGGAACCAAGTGCTGTGTACCTGGATCATGATGCGATGCCCTTTTTTGAAGGTGTGCAAAATATCTTGTAATGGAAAATTGACCTCTTCTACTTCGCCGGGCGCAAAGGGTTCGGGTTTGGAGAAGCTATTTCGAAAGCGCCCCCGGAATACTTCATGGCGCACCAATTGCTGGTAGCCGGGCATCACTACATGACCCGGTGTAGTTTTTGTAGGCTGGGAATTGGGTCCATTGACATCGATGAGCTTCACAATAAAGTCAGCGTCAGTACTGGAAAGCGATACCCTCAAGCGGGCCACGATCTCCCCGGCCAGGGTGATATCTTCTTCGAGTGGGTCGGTTTGAAAAGTGAGCACATCCGGTCGTTTGCTGGCATGGCGTTGATCATCGGTCATGAACCTCCTAGGTGTGAAAGTAACAGGTTCTGTTTCTGAAACGTAAGGTACGGGTTTGGCAGGATCGCTTACATAAGCAAAGGTTGCCTCTTTGTCTACTTCTTCGTTCAGTACCAGCCTGCCTCCTTCTGCAAAACGGAGCCTTACAGGCTCGATGTCTTTCGGTGGCCATACATCAAATTTTTTCCACGCATTGATGCCCGTATCGAACATATAGGCCTCGGGTAAGTCGAGATCTCCTTCTCCTTTTAGATGGTGGTTGAAGAATGGCCTTTCTATATCCAGCTGGTAAAAAGTAGAGATACTATCTCCAAAGTAAATGTGGTTTACTGCCTGGTATCCTCTTTCCCTGGCCCAGTCGCCATGGCTCCAAGGCCCCATCACGATCGTATTGTCAGCTTTTTTGTTGTTTTCTTCTACGGTCTTGTAAATATTGAGGGGACCATAGAGGTCTTCTGCATCAAACCAGCCCCCTACGGTCATCACGGCATGATCTATCCCGGAAAGGTGGGGAAGGATGCTCCTTTTTTGCCAAAATTCATCATAGTTAGGGTGTTCTACCGTCTGTTGCCAGAAGAAGTTATCCGTGAAGATCTTTTCAGTAACCGTTTTCAACGGCCCAAGCTCCAGCCCATATTGGTAACCATCACGGAAGGAGGCGCTGTATCCTCTCAGGGGATCCCACTTATCTTCATACCAGCTTTCGGAGGTAGGCTCTGACTGGTGGCCGAATACAGGATAGGCGGCCAGGTAGCTCTGCAAAAAAGCCCCCATATGGTGGAAGTCATCGAAAAAGAAGTCGGCAATAGGGGCCTGGGGAGAAGAGGCTACCAATGCCGGGTGCGCTTCTGGCAACGCAGCGGCCGTGTAAAACCCGGGGTAGGAGATACCCCACTGACCTACTTTACCATTATTATTTTTAATGTTTTTGAGCAACCATTCAATGGTATCAAAGGTATCGGAGCTTTCATCGATCTCTTTTTTATTTTTCGGATTGTTACCTTTTATATGTGGCCGCATATTATCATAGTCCCCTTCCGACATCCACCGGCCACGTACATCTTGGTAAACGATGATATACATATCGCGCATTAAATATGGTGATGGCCCGATGCTATTACGCATTTGTCCTTCACCATAGGGCCTGGAACTGTAAGGGGTCCGTTGCATTAAAATGGGGTATTTTTTCGTCTTATCCTTTGGCATATACACCGTAGTATGAAGCTTTATCCCATCGCGCATGGGTATTTTATACTCCATTTTCTCATAGTTCTGCCGTACAAAAATTGAATCCTGGTCTTGGCCCCATACCACTGAACATGTAACCATCATCATGGCCAATAGGGTCACCCTCATCTTGCTGCTCTTCATATGCTTTAGTTGTTTTGTAAAGGTTCATAATCCTTAAAAGGAGATAGGTCTGCTTGTTCCACCTCCCGCCTGTATTGTGTCCAGTCTTCTCTGAAAAAACGGTTAACTTTTTTCAAGGCTTCTTCCAGTTTTTGTTCTGCTTGTTCCACCAATCTCTCCTCGGTTTCGCCGGGCCTTTCCAATGTAGTGCCTACATAAAAGTTCGCCGTGCCAAACCGGCTTGAAATCGACGGCACAGGGGACCTGGCAATCCCCTGCTTTTTGCTGTTGTCCTCTCCTACGAAAGGTATCATTAAAGACTCTATGGAATCTTTGACGGTTTTCCCTTTTTCTATAAGCTCCTTAAACTGTTCCGCATCCTTATCTTTCATCTTTTGGGTGTAGTCTCCTACCAATTCTTTGGATTCGACCAGCCTGTGCATAGCTTCTGCCGCTAATTCCTCGCTTTTTTCAATACGCTTTAGCATAGACCGTTTGGCAGCTAACACGGAGTTTGACATTTCCACACGTGGATCGAAACGTACATTGATCAATGTAGAGTCCATTTTTTCTCCATATTTCAAGCGTAGCTTATACCTCCCGGGTAGCACGGTAACTCCTCCCGGTTCCGGGCCGCTTTTCTTAGGCTTTCTACGAGAAGCCTTCCTAATACCTTTTTCATTGAGCCCCCAATACATTCTATGCAGCCCCGAATCTTTTGGCGCCTTCGTTTTTAAGGTGCGGATAAGCGTTCCCTTATCGTCAAAGACCTGGAGGGTTAAGGAATCGTAGCTCACTTTAGCAGTATCCTCATTGGATACAGTAGCCGGGTTTGGCGCCGGTGGGGGCACCGGGTTTCTTTTCCTTCGCCTGCTTTTCGTAGTGGCAGGCGGCGGTGTGGCTTCTACTTTCTTTTCTTTTCCCGGTTTATTGATCACATAAGAGATCATAGCCCCACGGCGGCGGTTCTCGCCGTTGTACATCGCATTGCCGGCAAAACGGGTGCCTGAAGCCTCTTGGTTTAAGGTAATGTAGGCATCTGCGGGGTCAAATATCTTTATTTGGCGGTTCAACACACCGGCCCCTTCTTTAGCGATGGCCCTGAGGGGCCGTATATCATCCAGCACATAGGCTGCTCGTCCGTAAGTCCCGATCACTAGGTCATATTCCCTGGGATGAATGGCCAAGTCCATAGTAGAGACTTTGGGATATTCATTCGTCCAGTGCGTCCAGTTACGGCCGGCATCTGTACTCACATATAGCCCACCTTCCGAGCCTAGGAACATGAGGTTAGGCTCTACCGGGTCCTGGACAAAAGAGAGCGTGTAGGTCCATACCTGGCTTTCTTTGACTAAGCTTTTCCAAGTACGTCCATAGTCTTGTGTGTGGAACAAATAAGGTTTGAAATCGAAATTCCGATAATTATTGACCACGACAAATGCCTCCCCGGCATTGTAGGTAGAAGCCTTCACTTGGGCTACCCAGCTTCCCCGTGGCATGCCGGTGATGTTGGAGGTTACGTTGGTCCAGCTTTGGCCGCCGTCCCTGGAAATTTGAACGTAGCCATCATCAGTACCTACCCACAATAAGCCTTTCTCAATAGGGCTTGGGGCAATGGCCAGGATAGTCGTATTATTTTCTGCCCCGGTGGCGTCCATTGTCAGCCCCCCGCTTTCGTGCTGCTTTTGTTTTTCGGGATCGTTGGTGGTGAGGTCCGGGGATATCACGGTCCATGTGCCCCCTTTATCCGTGCTTTTATGCACAAATTGGCTGCCGAAATAAAGTGTAGAATTATCAAAAGGGTCCTGTGCTATGGCTGCATTCCAGTTGAATCTCAGGCGCATGTCAGGGTCGGGGTGTGTGGGTCTTACGATCTTGGTATGGCCTGTTACGCGATCATACCGGACTACAAACCCTTGCTGTGACATTGAATACCCATACCGGCTATTATCCGGGTCGGGAACTACATCAAACCCATCGCCGAAAGAGATCTCTTGCCAGTAAGCATTGCGTATACCTTGGGATTTCCATACATACGCAGGACCTGCCCATGAGCCGTTATCTTGCATCCCGCCGTAGACGTTATACGGGTATTCCATATCCACGCTGATATGATAGAACTGGGCCAAGGGAAGGTTTTCCACAAACCGCCAAGTCCGGCCCCTGTCGTGGGTAATGTTCAAGCCGCCGTCGTTCCCCTCGATCATGAAATCGGGGTCTTCGGGGTGGATCCACCAAGCGTGGTGGTCGGGGTGGACGCCCTGGCTAGAGCCGTAAGCCTTCATGAGCTGTTTAAATGACTTTCCCCCGTCTTCGCTAACGTTTACATACGTAAAAAGGGAATACAATCGATTCTCATTTTGCGGATCCACATAGATCTCGGAATAGTAGAATGGGCGGTTCCCGATCTCGCCTTTGTCGTTGATCTTTGTCCATTTGTACCCCCCGTCCTCAGAGCGGTACAATGCATTTTTTTTAGATTCTACTAGCGCATAAACGCGCTTGGGATCGCTTTTGGCCACAGCCAGGCCTATCCTGCCAAGGTCGCCTTTGGGCAGTCCATCTTCATCTGTGAGCTTTTTCCAATTATCGCCGCCATCTACCGTGATATACAGGCCCGAGCCCGGTCCGCCGGAATTAAACGTCCACGGTTTTCTCCTGTGCTCCCACATGGCGGCAAAAAGCTTGTTAGGATTGTTAGGGTCCACGACCAAGTCCGCTGTGCCTGTCTTTTCATCCACGAACAGTACTTTTTTCCATGTTTTACCCCCATCGGTGGTCTTGAACACACCTCGCTCCGGGTGTTCTCCCCACGGTGAGCCGATAGCCCCTACGTAAACAATATCAGGGTTATCTTTATGGATGATGATGCGATGGATGTTGCGGGTTTTCTCCAGCCCCATAAGCTCCCAATTCTTACCTCCATCGAGGCTTTTATAGATGCCATACCCTCCATTTAAGCTATTCCTTGGGTTTCCCTCGCCTGTTCCAGCCCATACCACGCCAGGATTGTCCTGCTGTATGGCCACCGCACCGATCGACATGACCTCCATCTTGTCAAAAACAGGTTTCCAGTCGATGCCCCCACTTTCGGACTTCCAAAGGCCCCCCGAAGCCGTACCTACGTAGATCGTGCTGGGATCCTTATGTACCACATCAATGGCCGTGACCCTGCCACTCATCCCCGCAGGCCCGATGCTCCTGGGTTTCATGCCCTTAAGCATTTCCATATCCAAGGTTTGACTAAAGAGAGAATGTGTAGCGATGAAGAGAAGGGCCACTATGCCGTTCCGTATTGATCTGGTCATAAAATATAGAATTTAAAGTGACCTAAATTGCTCTAACTCCAGCGCTAATCCAAAAGATGAATGAAAAAGGCTGGGAATCCTTCCATGAATGGCCCAATACGAAGGCGCGTGGAGCGTGGAGTAGGGCGAACATGAGCAGTTGGCGGTCGGCAAAAGGCAATGACCAGGAGCCGTTCGATTGGTTTTACACGTTAGATCTACAGGTCACTCTTTGCATGATGATCGTAGCAGGGTCTACTAATTGGCTAGAAGATGAATTCCACTTCTTTAAACCCATACAGTTTCGATCCGTCGTGGCGTTCTATTTCCAGCTGACCATTTTCATGTACGTCTATAATACGACCGGAAAAGTCGGAACCGTCTGTGTAGAGGCGGTGTTCGCCAAAACCCATAAGCCGTTGAAGGTATTGGCTTTTAAGTCTTTGGCCTTCACCAAGCTTGAGTTGCAAGTATCTTTTTTCGATATGTTCACATACATCTTCCAGCAGGAAGGGTAAGTCCAGTTCTTCCTCCAAGATATTGGCTAGCGAAATAGCACGGGGCTGGCGGAAAGAATGTTGGTTCACGTTAAGACCTATGCCGATCACGGCATTGGAAATCGTATCTCCGTTGACAGTGTTATGGATCAGTATTCCGCAGATCTTACGGTCGCCGTAATAAATATCATTAGGCCATTTTACCAAGAAGCCCGTAGCCAAGCGATTGAGGCAATCTGCTATGCCGAGCGCTATTGACATCGTAAGTCTGAACTGCTTGTCTACAGGGATGAAGGTAGGTCTAAAAATGATAGAAAATGTCAGGTTCTTCCCCGGTTCGGATTCCCAATGATTGCCGCGTTGCCCTTGCCCGGCCAGCTGGTCATTGGTGATTACCACGGTGCCTTCCATCAAAGATTCGTCTTTTAGAAGTTCAGAAGCCTTGGTGTTAGTAGAATGACAAGATGGCAGGAAAACTACCTTTTTTCCCAGAATTAAGGTTTTGGCAAGAATTTTATACAACTATTTTTTGTAGTTTTGATTGATACAACCAAATATAGTGAATGGATGTAAATAGCACGTTGACACCTTCCGAAAAGTTGAGCCAGGCGGTAGTGAGGGGCATGCAAGAGAAAAAAGCTTCCGAAATAGTTTTAATGGACTTAAGAAATGTCAAAAATGCGGTGGCAGACTTTTTTGTGTTGTGCACCGGAAATTCTGACACACAAATTGATGCCATAGCGGAGTCAGTGGACGAGCAGGTGAGCAAAGAGTTGAATGAAGATCCCTGGCACCAAGAGGGCAAAGACAATAAGGAGTGGATGTTAATAGATTATGTCAACGTGGTAGCCCATATCTTCAAAAGGGAAAAGAGGGATTTTTATGCATTAGAGACTTTATGGGGCGATGCGCTGATCCATTCCTACGAAGAAACTCCTTAAGGGATGAACATTAAATATTAAGAGCCGTTAAAAAAGAGATCAATAGAAGAGGAAGATGCCAGATAAGAAAAAAATAATACCGAAGTCGCCGAAGCCGAATTACCAGGTATGGATCATTGCCATCCTTATCGCGTTAATTTTCGGTGTGACATATTTCAATGGAGCGAATTCGCTGCCGGTAGTTTCCAGCAATCGATTGGAAAATATGATCATGAGCAATGACGTGGAGAAAGTGGTGGTGATAAGAAACCAAAGTTATGCGGAGATCACGTTGAAGCCCGAGGCGCTGGATAATGCAAAATATAGGTCAGACCTGGAATCAAACAACATGTTTGGCGTAGGGTCCGGTCCACATTTTACCTGTAAGTTCGGGGAGCTTTCCAAATTTGAGAATGATTTTGACGAGTGGAACGAAAGCTTACCCAAAGATCAGCGTATCGAGATCAAGTTTGAAGAAAGGGCGGATTACCTAAGCATCATATGGCAGTGGGTCATTTTAGCACTGATCTTGTTTGGTTTCTGGTTCCTGATGCGCAGGATGACCGGTGGCGCAGGCCCAGGAGGGCAGATCTTTAACATCGGGAAATCCAAAGCAGCGCTTTTTGATGCCGAGAACAAAGTCAAGATCACTTTTGGCAATGTAGCCGGGCTTGATGAAGCGAAAGAAGAAGTGAAAGAAATTGTTGATTTCCTTAAAAACCCCGGGAAGTTTACCAAACTTGGAGGTAAGATCCCTAAAGGTGCCCTGCTTGTTGGCCCTCCCGGTACAGGTAAGACATTATTGGCCAAGGCTGTGGCGGGGGAAGCGGCAGTGCCGTTTTTCACTCTTTCAGGATCTGATTTCGTGGAAATGTTTGTAGGAGTAGGCGCCGCCCGGGTCCGTGACCTGTTCAAGCAAGCAAAAGAAAAGGCGCCTTGTATCGTATTTATTGATGAAATTGATGCCATCGGTCGATCCAGGGGCAGGGGGCAAATGCCTGGCTCTAACGACGAACGGGAGAATACATTGAATTCATTGCTTGTTGAGATGGATGGCTTCTCTACGGATTCCGGGGTAATCATCTTGGCGGCTACGAACCGGCCGGACGTATTGGATTCGGCCCTTATGAGACCGGGTCGTTTTGACAGGCAGATCAGCATCGATAAGCCGGATATAGTCGGTCGTGAGGCTATCTTTAAAGTACACTTGAAGCCATTGAAAATGGCCAAAGACGTAGATCCTAAGAAGCTTGCTGCCCAAACGCCGGGATTCGCCGGGGCGGAAATCGCCAACGTTTGTAACGAAGCGGCCCTGATCGCGGCACGAAGGGACAAAGCAGCAGTGGATATGCAAGACTTCCAAGATGCTATCGATAGGGTGATCGGGGGATTGGAAAAGAAAAACAAGATCATTTCACCGGAAGAAAAAAAGATCGTGGCCTACCACGAAGCCGGCCATGCCGTAGCTGGCTGGTTCTTGGAACATGCCGATCCCTTGGTAAAAGTCAGCATCGTTCCTCGCGGGGTAGCCGCACTGGGATATGCCCAATACCTGCCTAAAGAACAGTTCTTATACCAGACCGAACAATTGGTAGACGAGATGTGTATGGCGCTGGGTGGCCGTGCTGCAGAAGAGCTAACTTTTGGTAAAATATCCACCGGGGCCCTGAGTGACTTGGAAAGGGTTACGAAGATGGCCTACAGCATAGTAAGTGTATACGGTATGAACGACAAGATCGGTAACCTTTCGTTCTACGATTCTAAGCAGTCTGACTACAGCTTTACCAAGCCCTACTCAGAGGCCACTGCTGAAACCATAGACGAAGAAGTACGGAAGCTCATTGACAACGCTTACGGAAGGACCAAGGCCCTGCTCAGTAAACATGGTGAAGAATTGGAAGTGGTAGCTAAAGAACTGCTTGAAAAAGAGATCATCTTTCAAACTGACTTGGAGCGACTCATCGGGAAAAGGCCTTTCGTACACCAGACCTCGTATGAAGCGTTCACCAATGGCAAGACCAAGGAGCAGGAAGCTGTTAAAGAGCAAGAAGACACGAATCCAAGTACTAAACCAGTATCAAACCAAAGTGACGAGGCTCCTGAACAAGAAACGGCCGACGTAGATAAAGAAAATTAAAATAGCATTTATACAAAAGATCAGGTGCAGGGATGTGCCTGATTTTTTTATGCCCATCATTGTATGCTACCAAAGATAGAATCCCTTGATAATCAATCTATTTATTTTGCTTCAGATTTCCATTTAGGGGTACCCAGCCGGGAAGAAAGCCTTGAGCGAGAAAAAAAAATAGTCCGCTGGCTCGATCTTATCAAGCAGGACGCCCACTCTATTTACCTGTTGGGTGATATATTCGATTTTTGGTTTGAATACAAACATGCCATTCCCAAGGGATTTACACGCCTGCAAGGGAAGCTAGCCGAGCTGACAGACGCGGGCATCCCCGTGATCTTTTTTACGGGTAACCACGATATGTGGATGTTTGACTACTTTACCGAAGAGCTCAACATTCCCATCTACCGCAAGGAGCAAGAGCTGGTCGTAGGGCCGCAAAAACTGCTGGTAGGTCATGGCGACGGCCTGGGGCCGGGGGATACCCTATATAAATTCCTCAAAAAAGTATTCAGGAACCCACTATGTCAATGGCTTTTTGCCCGTATACATCCTAACCTTGGTATCAGCATTGCTAATTACTGGAGCAAGAGCAGTAGGATCAGTAGCGCTAAAAGTGGGGAGGGCGAGTTCTTTAGCGAAAAAGAACACCTGCTACAATACTGCAAAGCCGTGGAAAGCAAGCAGCATCATGACTACTATGTATTCGGCCACCGCCATTTACCGTTAGATATAGAGGTGGCAGAAAACAGCAGGTATATCAACTTAGGCGAATGGGTTAATTTTTTCACGTATGGCAAATACGACGGCACTAATTTCGAATTGCTTACTTTTGAAAAATAGCACGTCCCTAGCGCTCGTGCTGCTATTATTCGCACAAACTATTTTCGCCCAGGGCTACGAATTGCTGGACTCCATCCCTATTGAACGTCCTTACAAAGTCTCCCGGGATAAGCAAGGGAATCTATACCTTGTCAGTCAAAACGGGGACGTAGACAAATACGATACTCAAGGTCAACTGTTAGAACACTTTTCACCTGGAAAGCCGGGTGACATTACCTTGATAGAAGCTTGGAATCCCTTAAAAGTATTCTTGTATTATGGAGACTTTCAAGAGTACATGTTCCTCGACCGTTTTTTGACCTCCACGAATCGATTCTCGCTAGACGTGGTATCCAGCTACGTAGGCTTAGCCACCATGAGCGCGGATAACAACATCTGGGTGATTGATTATAGCGATTTCAGCTTAAAAAAATATGATGTTACCCTCGGTAGGATCACCATCCAGCAGCCTTTTGACCTGCTTATGGCTAAGAGTAGCTACGACATCCGTTTTATGCGTGAATATCAAAATCTCCTTTTTTTTAGCGATACCACCGAAGGTATCCTTGTTTTTGACAACCTGGGTAACTACCTGGAGACATGGCCCGAAATGGGGGTAGGTTATTTTAATTTTTTTAAGAATGAAATGTATTTTGTAAAAGACAATGAGATCCATCTTTACGATATCTACCAAAATGTTCGACGCACTGTAAAAATACCTCGCCCTGCAACCTTCGCTTCGCTAGCACAGGACCGCCTTTTGCTGGTTTCTGATCATTATTTATGGATCTGTCAAAGAAAGAGATAAAATTTAACCCATTTTGGGGGATTTGCTCTATCTTTTTTTTATAGACTTTGCATTAAGTTCTGATTGATTCAAAAAAATTCTTCCCTTCGAGAAAGCTGTAGCGGACCTGGAGGGAAGTTTTTTGTTTATGGGGTGACGGTAGTGGCAGTTGCAAACGGCCTAGTATTGGATGTCACCTGTGATAACGATCATTTTTCCAATTACCTAGATCTGATTTACCGAAGAATTGTCAATTTGTAAAAAAGCTTGAATATGACTGTTGAGGCAAGAAAGTATCACATAATTGAACAAGTAATGCGGTGTAATGAGAATGGGCTAGAAAAAATAGAATCTTTTTTGGGATCAGAATTGGCATTATCGGCTTCACTGGATAAAGCGTGACGGCAGGCGGAAGAAGGCAAAGTGACCCCCATAATGAGGTGAGGAGAAAGTATCAAAAGTGGCTTTAGAAGTTGCCTGGACGGATGAAGCTGATAAGGATCCGGATGAAATAATTGCATATCTCGAGGCAAAGTGGACTGAAAAATAGATTAGACGTTTTTTTCATAGGTTGGAAGTATGCTTAAATAAAATAGCGGAAGCTCCACAACGATAAAAAGATTCCTTGCGAGAAGCTGTCACAAAAGAATTTCAACATTCCCCACAAACCACTATTCTTTACTCTTATGATGACAAGTTGGTCAACATCTTGTGGCTTTGTACTAATTTTAAAGAGCCAGGTAGCTTGTAATTCTATTGTGTTTGTAACAAACGTATGCCTATTGCCGGAAGAAACTAATGCCCCCTGGCGTGCTGATCAACAGTGGATTGTTTTATTAGCAGACACATAAACAATGCAGCTACCGTGACGTTTACCCTGTACGGCAGTATTGTGCTCCCAATAGGTTTTAACGCTAATAGTGCCGCGATTTTGATTTTTCGATTTTGACATAGGTAGTACAAGGTCAAACGGGGAATGCAATAGGAGGAGGGAGAATGGTAATTTATAATGACCCAGTAACAATTTTTTGAGCAATTAATCGACCAGGAATATGTCAAGTTTTTTGAATCGTACCTTGGGTGTGATCCTTTGTATATCGTTGTTGAGCTTTTTGGGCTGCGGAGATGACGATGGTACCGGGGCAGACCAAGAAATAACCTACACCGTTTCAGTAAGTGGAATGACCGCTGTAGCGGAAAACGATCCCGGTACAGGCTTTAAGATCTCGCTGGATAAAGCAAACCAGGAAGGATCGGGGATCACTGTTGCCTACCAGGTGAGTGGCACCGCAACCGCCGGCAGCGATTACCAAGCTCTTCCCGGAAGTATAATTATTGCAGATGGTGACCTGGAGGTGACGGTCGATATACCGTTTATTGATGATACGGATGTAGAAGAGGATGAAACGATCATTATTACGTTGTCATCACAAAATTTACCCGCTAACGTTTCGATAGCGGGTTCTCCCTTAACCATCACTATTTCAGATAATGATGTTGCGGAAACCTGCACCAATGATAATTCCATAAGCACCGCAGATCGAGGTTGTGACTTAATGTCTCCTGTAGCTAATCAATACAGCGAGAATGTGAACCCAAATGGCGAGCGAGAGATCCTTACCAATGGGGTGCCTAACCATGACTATGCCAACCAGCTTTCCGGGCAGGGAGTAAACCTTAATACCGAAGCAAAAGAATATAACGTGGATGCTACACCGTCCAAGGCTGCTAACATTACGTTGATCACTAACAATGGCAGGCCTAGGTACCGAACCGGGGTTGGGCTTAATGGTGTGGCCATAGATCCGGCCCCGGCGGAGCCGTTTATCTTCTCAAACCCCAATACGGGTGAATTCAACTGGGACTGGGTGTTTGAGCCCAACAATAATACGGATGATGTAAGGCTGGATTGCGCTTACGCGCACGTTCAGCCCGATGGTACTTATCATTATCATGGCAATATGGTCGAATATGCCGATGTACTACTAGCAGGTTTGGGAAGTGGGGGAACCGTCCCGGCGGAACCTGTGCAGATCGGTTGGGCGGCAGATGGCTTTCCTATACTTTACAAGTTTGGCCCTAGTGAAACTGGCACCTCGATCGTCGAACTAACCCCCAGCTACCGGCTTAAAACAGGTGAAAGACCTGGCGATGGGGTAACCGCCCCGTGCGGGGAATACAACGGGAAATACACCAATGATTACGAATACGCTAGTGGAACGGGAGACCTGGACGAATGTAATGGCATTGATAGGAGCGTTACATTAGGAGCCCAGGTATTTGAGTATTTTTACGTGGTTACGGATGCATTTCCAATCGTGCCCAGGTGCTTCGTGGGTGCGCCAAATGCTACATTCAGACTAGGACCGTGAGATAATGAGTAAAAAAAAGATCTTAGTTTTCTTCCTGCTGCTGACAGGTCCTGGGTTTAGCCATGACATCAAACTGGCCATCTTCGAGATGTCGCAGGGCAAGGAAGGCCTGCAGTTGAATATAGTTGTGGACAAAGAAGATTTTCTTAGAACATTGTCCGCGAATTACGGGGATAACCGGTATGATCTGCCGTATTTAGCTTCCCAGTATTTTGATAGCCATCTCATCATAAGGGTAAATGATCAATGCGCCACGTTCACTATAGCCACTGTAGAGCAAAACCGGTACAATATTGTACTGGCCGGTTCATTGAATATGACGGTAGATTGGATCGAAGAGGTACAGGTGGAAAACTATTGTATGATCGATGAGATCGATCGCCATGAAAACATCGTAAGACTAAAGCTAAACAATAGTGAAAGGTCCTTTAGGCTCAACCGCCATCGCGTTATTACTGGGGCCAAATATTAAAAACACAGGTTAGCAGCCATTCTTTGAAATGGGGTAGGCCAGCTTAATTTAAAGTGCCCTTGAAAATTAGATTTGATGGTAAGACATCTTTTTTGCAAGTTAAGCTACATTTTTAAGATGTTTCGGGTAACGCCAGTCTCTCAATGAGCAGATTAAGCGGGATTTTGTGGTTCTAAGTCTAGTTTTCATTTTCTTTTGCACGCCCATGCCGAGGCATCCCTTTGGGGAAAGAAAACGAAACAAAAGAAAAGGGCGCCAGCGACCCAGCCCATTTTCCCCGCAAAACGCACCGCCCAGCCCCTATAGGCCGCTTACGCACAGGCCTCAAATGTGCCGCGCTGTTCCTGGATGTCTCCCCTTCATACGCCTCTTTAATTTTCAATGATGACCTAACTTACTGTGAGATCATGAAGAATAAATACACTTGATAAGTGTAAAATTGATCTGTAGATTTTATTTCTTCCCTGGCTTATACAAGATAGTATAGTGTGCTTTATGGAACTTAAATAGAAAATAGCTAAAAATGTCAGCAGAATTTGGCACCTGTTGTTTGAAAAATGAAATATTGGGGGTGAGTTCACCGTGATAACCTCACGATTGCAAGCACCATGCCAGGCAAGAATCTTCGTCGTTATGGAAAATCATGGTGTCGTACATCCTTACCTCTTCGCCGCCTTCGATCAGGTATTGGATCGTTAGTTCTTTTGCCATACTGGGTACTACGACTCCCCATTTTTGGATATCGTTCTGTTCGGCAAAGACCCCTGTATTTAACCAAATATCTTGCATTTCTTTACTGAACATGGCGTCGTCATCTTCCACAACTACCATAAGAGCTGTGACGGGGTTGTTTGTTACCATCGTCATGAACTCATCCAGCCCTTGGTGGTAGCTAGAAATGGGGTTGCCTTTTAAAAATTTAAAATAAGCTATCTTGCCTTCCACCAGCTTACTCTCGTGTACTTTTTTACGTGTATTATCCATCTTTATAAAGTTTGATTATAAGTATTCATTACCCTCACTAGTCATTATCTTGGAGGGGGCATTTTTACAGCGGCATTTAATCGCTATTCGGTCAATGTATCCCGCACATAGGCAATAAATGTGTTTTGTCCTTGTGCCGTAGCTTTGGTAAGATAAAACTCTGTGCTGAAGATCGTTCCCTCGGTAGTTCTTGCCTCTACGGTTGTTCTCGTGCCGAGGTAGGCATGGGGAGTTTCGAGATCTACGTCTAGGACTAGTTCGTTGAAACCGGCAGGGTTTTCGCCATCCATTTTAAAGAGGTTAGTGGCTGTCGTGTTACAATCAAGGATGGCACCTTTTGCGTTTATATGAAGTATTGCATCCATGGAGTTATCAAAATAAGCGCGCAGCTCTTGTTCCCGGGCCAGTAATTCTGTTTTTACTTGGTCCATTTCCATCATACTTCTCGCCAGTTCTTTGTCTTTTTTCAGCTCCGCTTGGATGTCACGTATGTAGGCAATGAAGATGTTTTCTTCTCCTATGCTAGCAACGGTCAGGAACATTTCAGTCTTGAAGCCGACTCCCTGGCTGTCAATCCCTTTGACTTTCTTCTTTTTGTCAAGGTACAACGTGGCATCTTGCAAATTGACACCACCAATGATGTCGTTGAAGTGTTTTTGTTGTAATTGCTCGGCTCCATAGCCAAAAAGCTGGGTAGCGGATGGGTTGCTATCTATGATCTGTCCTTCGTTATTAGCTGTAATGATGGCGTCGATCGAATTGGTAAAATATGATCTTGCCTTAGCTTGATTCTCTTTGATTAGGTCATCCTGTTCCTTTTGGAGGGTAATATCTCTTAAGAAACCGATAAAAACCGTTTGACTTCCGATGCTCCCCTCCTGGATACGGATCTCCAAGGGAAAAGTACTGCCATCTTTTCGCATGCCTTCTACTTCTCGTGCCTTGCCGATCACTTTCTTTTCACCGGTATGCTCATAACTCTTCAAGTAGCCGTCATGCCCGGAAGAATACTTTTGGGGCATCAGCAATTTGATATTTTTCCCGGCTATCTCATCCACCTTGTAGCCAAACATCTTTTCAGCTGCTGGGTTAAATTGATCGATCGTGCCTTTTGGATCGATCGTGATGATAGCGTCCATGGCATAATCGAAGATCATCCGGGTTTGTGCTTCACTTCTCGATGCTGCTTCCTGTGTGGCCTGTAGCTCTTCCATATTCTGGCGCATCTCCTCTTCCTGCGATTTCAGCTCCTCTGACATTTTCTGCGACTCATCCAGTAATCGTTTTGTACGTTCACTGGTTTTAACATTCGCTATGGTGGAGGCTATACTTTCCCCTATTTTTTGTATGAAATCGATTTGATATTGGGCAAAGTCTTTGAAAGTAGCGATTTCCAGGATCCCATAGGTTGTCTCATTTACCGTTAAAGGAGAGACCAGTATGGCATTGGGCGTAGCTTCACCTAAGCCGGAGGTGATGTTGACAAAATCTTGGGGGACTTCTTTCAGGTAGATGTATCGTTTTTCGAGGAACGCCTGTCCTACTAAACCTTCCCCCGGTAGAATTTCTTTTTTCAAATACTTTTTACGGGAATAGGCATAACAGGCACGTAACGTGAGTGTAATATTTTCCGGGTCTTCATCTTCCAACATAAAAAAACCTCCCTGGTTGGCCCCTAGGTATTTGACTAAGGATGAGATCACTTCTGATGCAAGCTCTTCTAGCGAGGAATTATTATCCCGTAATATATCTGAAAATTTTGCGAGTCCTTCCGTCGTCCAGTTACGCTGTCTTTCAGCTTCGGCTGTATCTACCATCTGTTGGCGCATGCTGACCAGCGATTCACCCAGCGGGTTGGTCTCCCCATTGCCTACCTTGTAGATTATATCGAGTTCTCCTCTTTTGATCGCTTCTACAAATTCCGTCGCATTATTGATCTCTTTTTGTAAATGCTCAGTCATAAGATGAAGATTCTCGACCTCATCCTTTTTCAAAAACTTGTAGGGGAACCATTTAAACTTTTCCATATCAATTTTTTTATCCCACGTATTCAATCCTGTGCCCCATCGGCGGCAAAGAAGGACCACCAAGAAAGCCTTTTGAAGCGTAGCGATTTTGTTTTCATCGCAGCCAACAAAACTAATACCTTACTAAAGGCTTAATAAAGAGCAAAAACTCGTAATCTGTGCTCGGTGTTTCTACTTAAAGTTCTGATTGCTAATAAAATAGTGTTATCTCTTGTAGTGGGTAGCGGTGAGATGTTCGAGGCGTGGGGTACTGCTAAAACATCTGGACAAAAAGGGGCCTGGGATGCAGAGATTTGGGAGTAATTGGGTTCTCCGCGTTTAAGGGCGATTTTCTGAAAAAAGACGTAAACAGGCTGATCAGCGATAAGGGAAAGTCACACCTCACCAACTGGGAGATTAACACGGACTACCATTTGGGGGTAGGCCAGGAGAAATAATGACCTGGATCAATTCATTTACGCGTTTGAAAAAACCTGCAATGTTCCACTGGACTATGTCCATACCTGTAAATTATTATATGAAATTTTTAATTTAGCCGCAAAGGATACTTTTAAACAAATACCTTTATCCTGGTGATACATACAGGGGGCTTACAGGTAAAGGCCTCGTGCTGAGGGTAAAAAAATCATTTTCATTGGCAAAAGACTGCATTAACAACATGAATCACCTAAAACAGTTCAGATGTACAAAGCAAAAGTAAAACCCGCCGCATATCCAAAATATCTACTTTTCAAAGCAACCACTATCCTGTTCCTGGCATGGGTGGTTTCCTTAGGCCAAAATGTATGGGCACATAATTTTTCATACCTCCTTACCGGGGAAGCCGTGCTGTTAGGCATTGCACTCGTGGTCGTAGTGAACGAGGAAAATTCACTACTCAGCAAGCTCCAACGAATAGCCGGTCTGCTACACCTGGTGGTCAGCATCCTTTTGCTAGTGATATACACTGATTATATGCTTTACTACATTAATATCACACTACTCCGCTACTGGGCCATTGCCCAGGTCATTTACCTCCTCTTATTTATACTTCTTATTTTTCAGCCTAAGGGCAAAAGGATGATAGTTACCATCATTGCCATGCTTGGAGCAGTGGCAATAGGCCTGATCCCCGTCCTTTCCCGGACGGGACATGGGGATAACTCCCATCTTTACCAACCCATGATCTACATTGGGTTATATTACCTATTGGTTGCCTTGCTGGTGAAAAGATATAGAAAAATTGCATAGGTCAAAATTCAATGAAGCACTTTACCTCCAGGACAAGAAAGATAGGCTAACCCGGCCACATAGCCTCTGTATGTGGTTTCTGTTCAGCCTGCCCTCACTTGATAGGGGCGCAGCGCAGACACCGCAAGCAGGCTTACTTCAGTGCATGTTCATTTTCTTTTGCACGCCCATGCCATAGGCATCCCTTCAGGGAAAGAAAACGCACCAAAAGAAAAAGGCGCCAACAACCAAGCCCATTTTCCGCACTAGGACTACTTTTTCACATTCAATTATTTGATAGACAGTTACTTATAGAAAAATGAGCCCGTTGTGTATCCTCATCAAAAACGAAAAAAAACCTTTATCGTCATTCCGGCCGGTGGCGAGGGTGCGGGCTTGTGCGAGAGCCGGAATCTGCTGTGTCGTTTATGGCGACTGTTGATTTTGTACATGCGCCGTGGTTTTCGTTCCACTACTTCACAGATTCCTTGTCACGCCTAGCCCAACGCACAGGCTGCAAGGAATGACGATGGTAGAAAGTAAGGGATGACGTTTTTAGGTATGGGTGTTGGATGGATTTAGAACAGGATGTAGATCACCCATCCTTTGCAACTCGCTAGCAATAGGTTTGAAAATAAAAGCCTTATTGTCAATTAATTAAACCTGGCAAAGTAGTCCTAGGTATTTGACTAAGGATGAGATCACTCCTGGTGCGAGCTCATCTATAGAGGAATTATTGTCCCGTTATATAACTGAAAATTTAGCGAGCCTTTCCATAGTCCAACTGCGCTGTCTTTCAGCTTCGGCCGTATCTACCCTATGTTGGCGTATGCTGATCAGCGATTCTCCTAACGGGTTGGTTTCCGCATTGCCTGCTTGGCAGATTCTATCGACTTCGCCTCTCTTGATCGCTTTTATAAATTTGTAAGAGAACCATTTAAACTTTTCCGTGCCAATTTATTTATCCGGCTCATTCAACCCATCCACCCTTGGCGAAAAAATAACGGCTACGGATCCTGCTGGAGTGTAGTGATTTTGTTTTCACTTAGACCGGGAACAGCTACTACCTTTTAAAAGGCTTAATAAGGAGCAAATACTCGTAATCTCTATGCTCGGTGTTTCTACTTAAAATTCTGATCACTAATAAGATAGTATTATCTCTTGTAGCGGGTAACTGGGAGGATGTTCGAGACGTGGGGTACTGCTAAAACATCGGTTTATATAATTGCTTTTAAAGCAAGAAATATTTCATTATTTCAAGAGTATATCTATATTGGCGATCATGAAATTAGCCTCTGCCTTAAAGGCGCCGTATTTTGAGCAAGAAGACGTGTTTGGACGGCGTGTAGACCTAAATGATTATGTGGACAAAAGGATCCTCATTGCGTTTTTCCGGCATGCTGGCTGTCCTTTCTGCAATATTAGGGTGCATAACCTGATGAAGGTTTCCGGCGAGCTTAAAGAAAAAGGCCTGGAAATGATCTTTCTTTTCGAATCAAAAAAGGAGATCATATTACGCAGCAGCTTCCACCAGGGCATAGCGCCCATCCCCTTGCTCTCTGACCCGGGTAAAAAGCTTTACGATCTTTATGGACTGGAAAGCTCCGGTTATAAATCGGCGATCAGCCATATCACTACTTTTGTGCAAACGGCCTACGAGGCATACAAAGTGAAAGTACCCCTCCATGCCATGGCAGACGGAGAATCCATAAAGACAATGCCTGCGGAATTTTTAGTCGACCATGACCTAATCATAAAAAAAGTACATTACTCGGAGCGTTTACGTGACCGGATGGACGTGAACGAGATCAGGGATTTTGCAAATGGTAGGTGAAATGGGACAAAAAAGAGAAATGCCTCTGGTCGGAGGCATTTCCAAGGTCAAAAACTCAAAATAAATAGGATAAATTCTTAATTCATCCAATAACAACACTGCCAATATAACAAACTTTTCCCAAAAAGGGTTTAGTATTTCCAAAAATTTATCGGGAGGTTAAGAGGCTATAGCTTACCAATTTTCCCGAAGAATTATAGCTTTCAGTTTTCACTAAGCCTACTCCTTCTGCAATCCAATCGGCCCCGCTTCCTAGCCTGTTGATCATCATTTTTACGGACGTACTGTAGTTGATCTTATAACAGTCGAATACCCCGGCCGGGGTGGTCACACTTTCTTTTCCCTCTACTACCCGGTCTGTGATCGCAACGGTCATTTTCATGGGCAGATCACCGCTAATGGTAACAGAACCGTCATCTAAGGCCATACCCGCCTCAAGTTGAGCGGGGATCTCGAGGTTATCCATTTCAATTTTCATGTTCAAGTCCTGGAAGGCCTCTAGCTGCTCATCGGGCAATAGGCGAGTGATGTCCATAGCTACCACACCCCCCTGGCATGACATTTCAATTTCCTTATCATAGACCAACTCATCCTTCTTGTCATACAGGACGAATTTCATCTTAGCGTCCCATCCGTCACTGTGAGTATCCACGTCTAAAATTTCGGTGGTTTGTCGTCCTTGTGACTTATCCTTCGCGTTGTAATTTGTGATCTCCCACTGGCTCCCTTTTTCGAATTCAAAGTAAGGGTTGCATTGGCCGTAAGAGAGATCACATAAACAGGGGGAAAGTACAAACAGGAGTAACATGTTTCTTTTCATAGGTTATCATTGAATTTTAAGGTTTCTACACATGCGAACTGTCCAAATCACCGGTTAGTGACCTATTCTTCTTGCTCTTCTTCTTTTGTAAGAAATAATTTCACCCGGGGGGAATATTTTACTATTCATTGGGAAACTCGAAGTGAGGGGCGCTAGTGCTTTTATCTTCGAGCTTTGTGTAAGATACCATTTAATCCGGCAGGATAAAAAGAAGAAATTCACTATTCTTGGATTTTTACCTAATTTGTGTTCGATTTCGGTCATCTTTGTGCAGTTAAGAACATAATCTGCCTTGAGAAGGCCCATAACATTACATCCAGCGTTTGGCATAGTTTTAGCCTGACATATGAGTTTAAACCTAAACGAAATGACCCCAGGTACCGAAAGTGGAAAGATTTTGATGATCGATGATGATGAAGATGTGCTGTTGGCTGCAAAGCTCCTGTTAAAAAAGCATTCTCATCATGTGATCATAGAGAAGAATCCCAAGAAAATACCTTTTCTTTTGAATAACGACTCCTACGATGTGATCTTGCTCGACATGAATTTTAGCAAGGACATCACTAGCGGTAAGGAGGGGTTCTACTGGCTAAGCCAGATCCTGGAAAAAGATCCTTCTGCCGTGGTGATCTTGATCACGGCTTTTGGTGATGTAGAGATGGCGGTAAGAGCCTTAAAAGAAGGAGCAACAGACTTTGTCCTCAAGCCTTGGCAAAACGAAAAACTTTTGGCAACCATTTCCACGGCCATTAAGCTGAAAAAGACTTACAAAGAGGTGGATAAGCTTAAAAAAGCCAAAAAACAGTTGGAAGAAGATATTAACCAGCCTTTTAAGGATATCATCGGGAAGAGCGCTTCGATCCAAAAGGTATTCGACCTGATCGATAAGGTAGCGAAAACCGATGCCAATGTACTCATATTAGGAGAAAATGGTACCGGCAAGGAGTTGATCGCCCGGGCCATACATCAGCGCTCAAATCGGCACGATGCCAGTTTTGTGGGAGTGGATATGGGCGCTATTACGGAGACTCTCTTTGAAAGCGAGCTGTTTGGACATAAAAAGGGTTCATTTACCGATGCAAAGGAAGATCGTACAGGACGATTTGAGTTGGCCAATGGTGGTACCCTTTTCCTGGATGAGATCGGCAACTTAAGCATGCCGTTGCAGTCAAAGCTTCTCACCGCTTTACAAAACCGGGAGATCACCCGGGTGGGGGCCAACCAATCCATCTCTGTAGACATCCGGCTGGTTTGCGCTACGAATATGCCAGTACATGATATGGTAAATGACAATACGTTCAGGCAAGACTTGCTCTACCGTATCAATACCGTGGAGATCAACCTGCCGCCTCTCCGCGAGCGGCAGGAGGATATCCCTTTACTGGCCGATCATTTTTTGGTGAAGTACGCCAAAAAATACCGTAAGAATGTAACCGGTATCTCGGACGACGCCCGGCTTCGCTTAAGGAAATATAACTGGCCGGGCAATATCAGGGAGCTTCAACATGCCATAGAAAGAGCCACGATCATGAGTGATAATGACCGCCTGGAAGCCGAGGATTTTTTCTTTTTATCGGAAAATAGGGTGGGAAGTTCCCAAGAAGTACAAAGTGATAACCTGAACCTGGATGAAGTAGAACGGTCCATTATTCAAAAGGCAATCAATATCCACGACGGTAACATTTCCAAGGCAGCCAAAGAACTAGGGTTGACCCGGGCTTCCCTATATCGAAGGCTTGAGAAGCATGGACTTTAGTAATAGCAAAAAGATCATTTTATACCGTGTAGGACTTATCATTCTCACCACCTTTTTCTTATGCTCCCAATTGTTCAATGACGGTTTCTTTGTCACAGAACTGGTCTTGGCGGCGCTACTGGTTTTCCAAGTGATCGTACTTTTGCGGTATACCCAAAAGAGTAACGAGGAGGTCATGGATTTTCTAAATTCCATCAAACATGATGATCTAGGACACTCCTACAAAACCGATTCGAAGAATGAGGATGTGAACAAGCTCAATACCGAGCTGAACCGGGTACTTCAAGACCTGAAAAAAGTAAGAAAGGAGAAAGAGGCCGAGTTTCAATATTTAAAAAATATCGTACAGCACATTGGTATAGGCTTGATCACCTTCAATGGCAAGGGGGAGGTACAGATCATGAACACCGCTGCCAAAAAGTTGCTCCGCGTTGGCAATATCAAAAATATAACCGACCTCAGGACGGTCAATGATAGCTTGGTAGACACTTTTTTTCGATTACGCACCGGCGGCCGTGATCTATTGCGCTTTGAGATCGGGGGTGAGATCGTGCAGTTGGCGATTTACGCCATTGAATTAACGCTACAGGGAGAGCTTTACAAACTTGTCAGTGTTCAAAACATCCAAAACGAGCTGGAAGAAAAGGAGATGGAGGCCTGGCAGAACTTGGTACGCGTACTCACCCACGAGATCATGAATTCCGTGACCCCTATCTCTTCATTGGCGAATACGGTGGAAGAAGACTTGCATGTTCAATTGACCCATGAAGAACCAAGACAGGCCATTTCTAATGAAGAGATAGAAGATATCCACTTGGCGATCCAAACCATAAAGAAGCGTAGCGAAGGACTGATCCGTTTCGTACAGGATTTTAGGAACCTGACCCATATCCCTAAGCCTAAGATAGCAGAGATCGAAGTCAGGCATTTATTGGAAGAACTACTGATCTTGCATAAAAATGAGATCGAGAAGAGCGAGGTTTCCGTCAATCTAAAAGTGGATCCTACCAATTTGACGATCAACGCGGATAAGGACTTGATTGAACAAGTGCTGATCAATCTTTTAAAAAATGCGCTGCAAGCTTTCGACGAGCAAACCACGAAACTGGTAGAGCTATCCGCCTACGTAGATGAGAAAAGCCGGCCTGTGATCTCTATAAAAGACAACGGCAGTGGGATAGATGATGAGGCGCTGGAAAAGATATTCATTCCATTTTTTACCACTAAGAAGTCCGGGTCGGGGATCGGGCTGAGTTTGTCACGCCAAATCATGCGGCAGCACCAAGGAGTGCTGGGTGTGAAGTCCAAGGTGGATGAAGGTACCGAGTTCTTTTTAAGATTTTAATAATTTCATAGTTTTACGGCCAGGTAAAGACCGCACTATGAACACCACAGAACAGATCACTAAAATACTTGTAGACAAACTTGGAATAGCAAAAACAGAGGTTACGCCCGATGCTAGTTTTGTAAAAGACCTGGGCATAGACTCACTGGACTACGCAGAATTAGTGATGGAGTTCGAGCAGACATTCAACATCCGTATTCCCGATCAAGATGCTGAAAAGCTGCAGACGATCAACCAAGCGGTAGAATACATAGAAGACAAAATAAAGGCTTAGGAGATCCTGCATTTGGCAGGTAACTCCTGTGCTGAGGGGATCCAATTACCGGCTGAATGATGAATGAACAGGATGGATTTCAATTTTAAAGATCACGAGCGAGAACAGGCCTGGGCTTATCTCCACGATCAACTAGAGCACTACTACCAAGACCCCAAAAGTGTACATGCAGCCCCGTCTTTAGACCTGGGGAAAATCCAAGGGTATGTCGGCAAATATATTTTTGAAGATCCTGTCCCTGTCCAAGAAGCATTAGATCATGTGATCCGTGGCATGAGGCAGTATACCGTCCATACACCACACCCGGGGTATTATGGCTTGTATAACCCGCGCCCTGTCTTCCCGGGCATTTTGGCAGATACGATTACAGCCACTTTTAATCCACAGCTTGCGGCTTGGAGCCATGCTCCTTTTGCCAACGAGGTAGAGAATTACCTAGTGCATCAATTTGGGTTGAAATTTGGCTTACCTCCCGGTAAAATTGATGGCGTGTTTACCTCCGGTGGCGCCGAGGCTAATCTTACTGCCTTGCTCACCGCCATTAACCACAAATACGCGGGATACGGTGATACTGGCCTACTGGGCTTGGAAAAGCAACCGGTTCTCTATTGTTCGGAAGAGAGCCACCATTCTGTGGCCAAAGCGGCTAAAAATATGGGGTTAGGCCTACGGAATGTGAGGCCCATCCCCACGAATGATAACTTTGAAATGCAGCCCGGTGTACTCGAGGCTACAATTGAAAAAGACCTGGCGCAAGGATTAGACCCCTTCCTGGTGGTAGCTACAGCCGGGACCACGGGTACGGGTGTAATGGATCCCTTGGAAGGAATGGCTGCCTTGGCAAAAAAGTACGGCCTGTGGTTTCACGTGGACGCCGCTTATGGGGGCGCGATCATCTTAGTGGAAAAATATAAACACGTACTCAATGGGATAGAATTGGCAGATTCCATCACATTTGACGCTCATAAGTGGATGTCGAATCCCATGAGTACCAGCCTGTACATTACTGCCCACCCAGGCATTTTAAGTAAAACCTTCGGCATGGCCACGGACTATATGCCCAAAGAAGGGGCGCATATGGAGAATTTAGACCCGTATTCCCATTCTATCCAATGGTCCCGGAGGTTTATTGGTTTGCGGTTATATCTTTCACTCTTGGTCTTTGGGTGGAAAGGGTATGCAGAAGTGATCACCCACCAAGTTCGTATGGGCAAAAGGCTTAAAGAATTGCTGTTGGAGAACGATTGGAACATCTATAACCAAACGGACCTACCGGTCATTTGCTTTGGAAAGGCTGAATTTAAGCAAGATGATCGTTTAGCGCTTAACGTTTGCTCAAAGGTGTTGGCCTCGGGTAAGGCATGGATATCGGTGTACAGGGCCGGTGCTGTGAATGGATTAAGGGCTTGTATCACTAATTACGATACCCAAAACGAGGACCTGGAAGAATTGGTAGAAGTTTTGAATTTATCTGTTAATGATCTTTGAAAGTCTTACTGGGGGTGAACTAATTTAAGCTTTTATCCATCCCTCGATCACAAAAGACACCGGGAAACTCATAAGCATGTAGGTAATCTCCAAGGCCCTCCACGGCTTTCCTACTTTTCTTTTTTACTGATTTTTAGGCAAAAGAAAAGCAAAAAATAGTGCCAAAGACGATCTTTGCGCCAAAATCCTAGTATCAAGAACGTAACGGTCTATGGAAGTAACCATTGTTGAAGTGATCAAAGGCATGCTGGCTCCCGGCATCATGATCTCGGCCTGTGGCCTGCTATTATTGGGGATGAATAATAAGTACTCCCTGGTTGTGAATCGTATCCGCACCTTGAACAATGAATTCCGGCAGTTAAATGAAAATGACCAGGTTCGAAAGGAGAGTATAACCACACAGATCCCTCTTTTAATTGAGCGAATGAGGCTCATTAGGAATGCGGTATGGCTATATACCATAGGTATTGCCATGTTTATCTTTTCCATTTTTTGCCTAGGTATTTACTTCCTGGATGGAAAGACTGTTTTTGTTACGGCAGCCTCGTTGGTTCTATTCATTATTGCCCTGGTATCCGTGCTTTTTGGTGTTTTGCATGCGGCCAAAGAGGTGAGATTGGGGTATAAGATCTTATTGATAGAGACAAAAGGGATTCTTAAGGCTTCAAAGAACTGATTTATTGGCCCTGGGTGATTCCCAGTATTGCCGATGGAAAGTTAGGACCAAACAGCGCTGATGGAAGGATGCACATAGTCAACTTGGGAGGAAATGGGATACCCTCTAAAATGGATTTTTTACTCCTGTTTGATAGTTTTTCATTTTTAGTTTGATCCAAAAACGAAATAAAAAGATCAATGAACGAACCTCGATATTTTGAATAATCCGTCAAATCGTCCTTGAAAATCAGCTTTGATCGTAGAACGTTTTATTTTGTCAAATTAGGCTACATTTTAACATGTCTCGGGTAGTACGATCTTCTAAATGAGCAGCTTAAGCGTGATTTTGTGGTCCTAAGCCCGGTTTTCATTTTTTTTCGCGCGCCCATGCCATAGGCATCCCTTCGGGGAAAGAAAACGAACCCAAAGAAAAGGGCGCCAGCAACCAAGCCCATTTTCCCTTCAAAACGCGCTCTCCAGCCGCTATGGGCCGCTTACCCACGGGCCTCAAATGTGCCGCGCTGTTCCTGGATGTCTCCCCTGCATACGCACTTGAATTTTCAATGATGCCTTAATTTAAAGCAATTCAACTAGTGCGCATTTAGCGCAGCGTAATGCGTACTTATCGAGTTATAGGATTTGTAATCCGGGCGTTGTCGTTTGTGACCCATGATCATGTAAAAAGCAACCCTGGAATAATACGCTGGTCGAAATGGCAACGCGAACTCTTTACAAAATAGCTGTAAAACAAAAAAACCTTGTAATTATTCATCACAAGGTTTTAAGACTGTAGTGACCTCGACAGGATTCAAACCTGTAACCTCCTGAGCCGTAATCAGGTGCTCTATTCAGTTGAGCTACGAGGCCTTTTTATGAGACCGCAAAACTAATTAATAATTCTTGCCAAAAAAAGGTACTTTTTTAAAAAACCTTATCTTTGCCAGCCACAATAAAATAGGTGATTTAGAGGTTTATAGAGTATGATCCAAAAGTGTCTCTCCTTATTGCTAGTATCTGCCATCTGTCTACCCGCAATGGCAGGCGACAAAGAAAATCCAAAAAACACTTCCAAGGCCAAGCTAGAGCCTATGAAAATCAGGAAAAGAAATGCCCGCCCGGATATTCCCGGTACGCTTTTGGTTGAGCTAGGCTGGAACATCTTGCGAGATAATCCCAGCGAAATGGAGATCGGGACACTTGGCTCTCGTACCTTCAACCTCTACTATTTTTATAACATAGAGCTACCTTTTGCTTCGGGGAGGTTTGAATTGATGCCAGGTTTTGGTGTAGGGCTAGATCGTTACCGGTTTGAAGATGATATTACCCTGGCGTCTAATAATGACGTGGAGATCGTAGAGCTTGAAGACCTGGACGTCACGAAGTCCATGTTGGTCTCCAACTATTTCGATGTGCCCCTAGAGCTTCGTTTTTACGCGAATCCGAATGATAAAAAAAGAAGTTTTAAAGTCGGCCTGGGTTTCAAAGCCGGTATCCGTTTCAGCTCTCACACCAAGGTGAAGTATGAGGAGGACGGGAATAACGTGATCGAGAAGGAAAAGAACATTTTTGGTCTTAACCGTTTCAGGTATGGTGTCACCGGTAGAATTGGGATCGGGGGCATAAATTTCTTTTACTACCAAAGCCTTTCGGAGCTCTTCGAGAGTGGTGAGGGTCCACTGGATTCCGCAGCTACCAATGTAACCGTAGGATTGTCTTTCAGGGGCTTCTGACCTAGGCTGTAGCAAGCACGTCCATAAACGTCCATCCTATTCCTGCTTTGTCACTCATAAATTATTGATAAGCAATACTAACTTGCGGATTCGCTTGTTTTCGCTATGGTTAGTATAAAAAAAACTACACTAACGTCATTCCTGGCAGCCTGTGTGTCGGGTAAGCGCGCGACCAGCAATCTGTGAAGTCGCCGAACGCAAGCCAGGGAGCTAAAAAATGGTTTAACCATCAAAGTAGGTGTGACATGACAATAGTCCACTTTGTCATTTTAAGAAACATTTGAAATCAGTGGTGTCCGGGGAAATCTTGGGGTAGTAAGGAGTCGAGTATAAAGCCATCGTAATCTTAGCGACCCCAATAGTAACCATTGAAATCTTTTCCAATTTGACAACCTGCTCTTTTCCTATTCCTGGTTTCCTATTTCCCTTGAAGGTTGACGAATTCTATCAAATGACCGATAATTAACAAAATAGCGTTCGAGTTATTCATTCCTCCATGAGCAAAGTGGGCTTCCAGCCTCTTGATTTCCAATGCATGTGTTCTTGTACGTTGCCGGTGGCTTCATAGAGAACGGCAAGATTGTGGGCTATTTTTTCCTTTATGTTGTCGTCATCCTTTTCCCAGAGGTCCAGTAACAGTTTTTCGGCTTCGATCCAATTTTGAGATTTGAAAAATGGCTTCACCTGTTTCAACTTCCCTCCTGAAAAATAATTCCGGGCGATCGTCACCTCCGAGGGAATAAATTTCTCAAGGAATTGCCGGCCGAGTCTTTTACCTAGGCTATCTGCTGCGGGTCCCTTATTCCCTATGTTAGGGCCAATGGCCAACAGGCCGCTAAGAACGAACCTTTCATCAATCAGCTCGCTGGCTTGCAACTTCATGGTTATCATTTCACGGTTGGCGTCGAAAAAGGTGAAGTCTGCCTTGGCCACGAGGTAATAATAAGCTGTCTTGGACTTATTCCCTTCCTCATCTTCAGAAACTTCTACCTCGTAATCCCTGTACAAGTCAAAATGCTTTAGGATCACGATAAGATCTTGGTCTAGGGAATCCAAAACCTTTTGGTACGAGGGCTCTTCACCAGGTGACAAAGTACGTGGAGAATGGGCCAATTGTGTGTTAAGGGCCAGCCAATTTTGTAGCCCGGTTACCAGTGTGTTTAGTAGGGTCTTGTAAGAATTTTGATAAACCTCTACCTTTTTATCTTGCGTAAAGTCAACTTGAGTGGTGTCATGTAAACTTATGACTTGGCAGTCCCTGTATCCCTCGACAGGGATTTCCGGTGGTAATGTACGGTTGTAGGTAAGTATAGACTGGCACGATGCCAGCGCCACCAGTGTCCAAAAACAAGTGATCTTAAGCATGTCTCGCCATGAATGATCTGTCAATTTAATGAATACCAAGGGCCTTTGCAAATGTAACTTCCTTAGTACCAGCAATCTCCAAGTGCGGGGACGCATGATCAAATGTTCAAACCTGGGTGCTTAAGAAGTAAAGGGTAATTGGACGGTTAGCTATTTTTACCCATCGAAAAACAGTCGCTTGCGTTTCGCTATAGCCGTCACTCGGCTAGGCAGCCAGGCGACTGTTGCCTATCTTTTTGCCTACTGATCAATACCTCAAACAGGTCACCCTGGACCCGGTACGTCATAATTAATTTAACTTAACACTAACCTTTTACAAAGGTAAAACCCCTGGCGTCGGCCCCCTCATAAAAATCAACTTCAATTCCTAGCAAGTACATGGTGTGTTTCTTCTCAACAAAGATGGGGATGCCCCCGATCTCGAAATCAATATCGTTTTCTTTTTGGGTATCGAATCCTAAAATGTAATTGAATCCTCCACATCCACCTCCACCTTTTACACCCACTCGCAGTCCATACCCCCCGGGGATATTTTTATTCAGCATGATGTGTTTTACTTCTGCAATGGCCTTTTCTGATAGAGTGATAGGGATAAGTTTATCTGCCATTCGTCTTTTCGAGTTATCGATTATTTAACCAGTAACCATTATACAAAGTTCAAAATTATGCTAAATCACGTTTTTAACATCATCCCGGTATATGTTTTGGCATGGACCTTATACAATACTTCGACATACCTATAATTTATAAGAGATTTATGGTCAAAGGATCGTTTATGCTGCTCTCAATTCCATTTCTTCACCTTTAATTGGACTCCAGTGTCTTGATTTCCTGTTTCTAATCCTGCATTCTCTTAGACTTTTATTAATTTTCGGGCGTTAATCAATTACCCAGTGGGCAGCGGGTTTCTTGCCTGCGTCAAATGACATAGGTAATCCCGTCCAAAAAGAAGTGTATGTAAATCTTGTTGTTTTGGCTATTTTCATGAGCTTAGTTACTTTGTGGTTTGTTGCCATACAATTGGAATTTAGAAATCAAAGGCCAGTATGTGACCTTAGTACGGGCTTGCTTGTTCCTAAATTCGTAGCTCACGATTTAACCCTGGCGTAAATCAAGATAATAGTTTTTACAGAAGTTAACAGGTCAAGTATAATATGGAAGTTTTAATTGAGTTTGGAAAGATCCTTATTCCTGCGGTTGCAGTTTTGTATGCCATGTACCTGGTGGTAAGATCCTTCCTTGAAAAAGAAATAGAAAAGACGAAGTTAGAGATCAGGGGAAAGAGCATTGAAACGGTGTTGCCAAATCGTTTACATGCTTATGAGCGTATTTGCCTTTTTTTAGAGCGGATCAGCCCCGATAACCTAGTGGTAAGGCTGAATAACGGCGAATATACTGCCCGGGAATTTCAACAGATCATGCTCAAAGAAATACGCGAGGAATATAATCATAATGTTTCTCAGCAAGTCTACATGAGTGATGAGGCTTGGGGTTTGGTAAAAACAGCGAAGGAGGAACTGATTGTTTCCATCAACGAATCGGCTTTCAGCCTGCCTGACGATGCCACGGGGCTTGATCTTTCCAAGAAAATTTTCGATGCTTCTATGGCCAAGGGAGAAGACCCGATCCAAAAGGCGCTCTTGCATGTTAAAAGTGAAATAAGGAATACATTTTAGGAAAGTACGAAGTAATCATGGATAGGGTAGAAACCAATAGATTTTTCAAAAGGGCACAAGCCAAAGCAAAAGAAATACTTAAAAGCAGCCCGAGGTTAAAGAACTTGGTCGATAAGGCGAACGACAAACTATCAGATCTCAACATGGATACGATCAAAAGTTCGGGGTTTATCTATCGAGTAAAAATATTCATCCGGATGGTGAAGGCCTATGCTAAGGGAGAGTATCGTGAGATCCAATGGCAAAATATGGTGCTGATCGTGGCGGCTATCCTTTATTTTATCACTCCCATTGACCTAATCCCAGATTTTATCCCGATCACAGGGCTGGTAGATGACTTTACGGTGATGGTATGGGTGTATAATAAAATACAGCAAGAGGTGGATAAGTTTATACTTTGGGAAAAAGAATACATCTCCGAATGAAGCAAATGCGTCACATTTACCTGCTCCTCTCACCTGTATTTATGTTTGGCTGCCACGAAAATAGGGAGGACGGGCCCATGACCCATCAAGTTGTCTACTTCTTAGGCTACAGTGTGGCCACTGTATTGCCCTTAGTAGTTATCGCGGTGGTAATTTACTGGATACTCCGGGTGAGAGACAAATCAAAGGAAATATGACAGCGCGAACGGCATTCGTAGTGGGCGCTACAGGGTTAATAGGAAAGCGCTTACTTTCCATCCTATTGAAACCAGGCTATTATGACCAGGTAATAGCCTTGACACGAAAGCCATTGGCGGCTCACCCGGGGTTGAAAAACTTGGTAGGTGGTTATGAAGACCTCGACGATCTTTACAAGGAAATTAAAGGTGACGATGTATACTGCTGCTTAGGAACAACGATGAAAACGGCTGGTTCGGAAGAGAATTTCAGGCAAGTGGACTTTGAATACCCGGTAAAGGTGGCTGAACTCGCTTTCAAAAATGGGGCACAACAGTTTCTTATCATCACAGCCATGGGGGCGGATCCCAAGTCTTCGGTGTTTTACAACCGTGTAAAGGGCGAGGTGGAAGAACGGCTAAAGCATATTTCTTACCCTTCACTACATGTTTTCAGGCCGGCATTGCTATTAGGTCCAAGGGATGAAAAGCGGCTGGGAGAGGCAGCGGCACAGAAAATATTTAAGGGGATCAATTTTCTTTTTGTAGGCCCTTTAAAAAAGTATAAGGCTATCCATTATGAAAAAGTGGCCAACGCCATGTTTTCAGTGGCAAAAGAGCAAAAAAAGGGAGTATACATCCATGAATCGGATGAGCTGCAGGGGTTTGCAGAGAATGGAACGTAGTCCGTAGGGAATATGGCCTGGAAGGGATTTGAAAGGTTGTGCGGAATGGGGCTATACCGTATTAACCTGGACTCGATAACCATTTATCACTTGGATGTGGTCCCGGGTGGTGTTGCCGGCCGGAGGCCCAGGGAAAGTCTTCACCTGCGAAATGCAAGCGACTGTTTTAGATGCTTGGAGAATTTTAGTGCATTTGTGCCTCCAGGTGGCGAAGCTTCCCCAGGCACCGAAGCTTAAAGAATCACAAAAGGGTCTTCTTTATTATCTAATCAAGTACTACTTTGTTAGATTTAAGTCATTGATAACCAGCTTAAAGTATTGAGTATTGAGTGCGCCCATGCCATAGGCATCCCTTCGGGAAAGAAAACGAAACAAAAGAAAAGGGCGCCAGCAACCAAGCCCATTTTCCTCGCAAAACGCACTGCCCAGCCCCAATAGGCTGCTTACACATAGGCCTCAAATGTGTCGCGCTGTTCCTTGAGGTCTCCCCTCCATACGCCACTTTAATTTTTAATGATGCCCTTGTTAAAATCGGCAGTTGGCAAAGGGCAATCGGCAACCCTATTTTTTGCCTACTGCCTTTTGCCCATTGCCGACTGATCAATACCTCGAACCTAGCTCATCCTGTACCCGGTATGTCATTTGATGCTTAACCTGACACTAGCCCTATTTTCATAACTTATGTTATTAGGTCGAAATTTACAGTCAAAATGGCGTGTTTGCTTGCTTTAAGATCCTTTCAAAATGAAGGGTGCACGAGTAATCCATATGCCAAATAATACTCCAGGCCTGCTCTTATTACGTTTGACCTTATTGCACTTTGTTTCATCTTTTTGGGTTACTTATTTTAGGGTGACCTTTGTATAAATGGCCCCTTGTGCCTGTTTACAGGTCCTTCGAAGAAAAACATTTAGCAAAAGATGAGGATATCAGCCCTATTTATGCTATCCTACCTGGCCACAGGTGTTGCTTTTTCCCAGGCGATCTTGGGTACGGTAACCGATGCGTCCTCCGGCCAGCCCATAGAATACGCCAGTGTTTTCTTTGCTAATACGCTTAAAGGAACCGTTACCGATGCTGATGGTAAGTTCTCCTTACCAGGCATTGAAGGTGGAAAATATGATTTAACCGTTTCATTTGTCGGTTATAAAACCTTTACACAAGCCATTGTGATCAACAGGAATGAGGCGCAGCATTTAAATATTGCCTTGCAGGTAGAAGTGATGAGCTTGCCCGAGGTATTTATAACGGCCGATACCACGCATTGGCAAAACAATTTCCAGGTATTCAAAGAGCATTTCCTAGGAACCACCCCTGGCAGTGAAATGTGCTCCATCCAAAATCCAAAAGTACTTTACTTCTATTTCGATCATCAAGAAAAAGTACTGTATGCCCATGCCCGTGAGCCGTTAAAAATAAGAAACAATTGGTTGGGCTACCTTTTGGTGTATGACATGCAGTCGTTCAAAGTGGATCTTAAGCTGGGCAAATTGGCCTTTTATGGTGTGCCTAAGTTTTCCTATCTTGAACCAAAGACCAGGAGCACGGCTAAGCGCTGGAGCCGCAACCGGCAATTGGCTTACCAAGGCTCTTTATTGCATTTTTTTAGATCGCTTAACAATGCGCGTTTGCAAGGAGAGCAATACGAGGTGCGTGAGTTGTGGCGGGTTCCTAACTTGGAAAGACCTCCCTCGCAAATATTGGATATGAAGATAAGTCTCTTTAAAAAAAAGATCAAAGAAACGCCAGGCCATACTCTTTCCTTATCCGGCAACTTATCGGACAGCTTAAGATTTTACCTTGACCTTAAAAGACAGCCAGAATTCATTGATAGCCTTGGGATCAAGTATAATTCGGGGCAAGAACTGGCCAATAACGGCAAGGTCAATTATAAAGGGATTCTCCAGGTCACCTTTTTTGGAGCTAAGGAGCACAAGAACTACCCGTTTAGAAGCGGCTTCGGGCCCAGTTATCAGCAGTCCAAACTTTATCTCGACGACCATTTAAAGATCTACGACAATGGTTATTTTGAGGATGTGCGCTCTATGTATGTTGAAGGATACTGGAACTGGACCGGTAAAATAGCGAGTATTCTTCCCCTGGACTATCAACCTTAACTTAGTATGATTGCAGTAATACAACGCGTATCCGAGGCTTCTGTGGAGATCAATGGCCACGTTTCCGGTAAAATAAATATGGGCCTGGTGATACTTTTGGGTATAGAAGAAGCCGATTCCCATGAAGATATACAGTGGCTGGCCAGGAAGGTGGCCAACTTGCGGATATTCAATGATGAAGCTGGTGTAATGAATAAAAGCATACTGGAAGTAAAAGGAGAGGTTTTGCTGATCAGCCAGTTTACGCTACATGCCAGCACTAAAAAGGGGAATAGGCCCTCTTACATTAAAGCTGCCAAACCTGGGATAGCAGTACCTCTTTACGAGGCGTTCATCCGCCAGTTATCCATAGAAATAGGAAAAGGAGTACAAACCGGGGAGTTTGGGGCGGATATGAAGGTAAGTTTGACTAATGACGGCCCTGTCACCATTATAATAGACACGAAAGATAAGAAATAGCTCTCGCATTAATTATTTCTATATGGAAACTGTAAGTGCACATGAGCAGGCCAAAGGCATCGCCCGGGAGGCGTTGTTAAGGCAAAAGATCCGGGCGTGCAGCCGTGTGCCCGTCGTCCTCAAGCGATTTTTTCTTGTGTACAGCTTGGCGGCAATTCTTTTACTATTTGTGTCTTTTTTCTACGGGTTTAGTATGAGCTTTGTTGTTTTCTATGCCTGTACGGCTGCTTATTTCTTTTTGGCGCACTATTACACCCGGCGGCCGGTCGCCGTGTTAGTGGCTGCGTTGTGTTTCTATCTTCTTCATACGAGCGTAGAGTCCTGGCTAGGGTTTATCCCCATACAGCTATTGAGTGACCCAGGGAGGGCCTTTAGAGAAAATACCAAGGGCATGTTTGGCGCTATCGTCTTAATGGTGCTTCCCTATTTTTACGTGTCTGCCAGGGTTTTCATACCTTGGTATTTCATTAAATCTCTGAGGGATTTGGTAAGATTGCAAAAACTTGGGCGACTTAACGAGATAAAAAATGACCCTTAAAGAAGCACAACAACTCGTGGACGATTGGATCAATACTACCGGCGTCCGGTATTTCAATGAACTCACCAATACGGCGATCCTAGCCGAAGAAGTAGGGGAGGTGGCCCGGATCATGGCCCGCAGGTACGGTGAGCAATCTGAAAAAGAAAGTGATAAAAATAAAGATTTAGGAGATGAAATGGCCGATGTGCTATGGGTATTGATCTGCTTGGCTAACCAAACGGGTATTGACCTTACGGAAGCTTTTCGACGGAATATGGATAAAAAGAGCACTCGTGATAAGGATCGGCATAAGCGTAATGAAAAGTTACAATAGCATAGTTCCACTTTGTCACATTCAATTATTGGATAAACAGGGATTTAACGATAAAGGAGCCCATTGGATGTCCTCATCAAAAACGAAAAACCTCTTTATCGTCATTCCTGCCAGCCTTACAGGGTGAGCGATGCGTGAGAGCAGGAACCTACTGTGTCGTTGAACGTGAACTTTTTTTTGAATGTACTGGGTTTTCGTTTCACGACTTCACAGATTCCTTGTCACGCCTAGCCCAACGCACAAGCTGCAAGGAATGACGATGTTAAAAAGTAAGGAATGACATTCTTAGGTATGGGTTTGCGATGGATTTAGAACAGGATGTGGATCACCCATCTTTTACAACTCGCTGGCACTAGGTTTGAAAATAAAAACCTCATTATCCATTACTTAAATCTGAAAAAGTAGTCATAGTGTTAGGTCATGTGTGATTTGGTGGGTATACTAATTTTTCCCGGTCCCGTTCTTGAAGTCGGCAGTTGGCAAAGGGTGGTAAGCAAATGTGGATTGAGACCACTTTCTTATCAAAGAGACACTGAGATTATTCTGTATCCTCTGTGTATTCACTGAGCCCTCTGCGGTTAAGAGCTGGTCTCCAATACTTTCAAGTTAAAAAAGCTTGGGATGCGTTATTAGCCAAAACTCGTGGTAAGCTAAGTGTAACCTAGTGTATACTTTGGATTCCTAATCGGTACTTGCGCTGTTTCTCGATGTCTCCCCCTCCATACGCCACTTGAATTTTCAATAACGCTCTAAGTATCTTTATGCTTAATAGGACACGAGTTCCGAGCCTTTGAGAATGGGGACGACGGCGTACTCATCCTCCTTCATACAAAAGGCAATATCCTTATGAATGTCAAGCTTACCCAAGCGTTTGGCATGTGATGAGTTTTTTACGAAGCCGCCGAGGTCGTGTTTCATGCTTTGGTAGGCGGCATGTGTCAAGGATAGCGTGTCTGAATCGCTGTGAAAATCGTTTTGCAGTTTTTCATATAACGCCGCAGCAAAAAGAGAATCTTCTAAGTTCACCATGCCTTTCCATCCTGCACAAAAAATGATAGCATTGCCGGGTTGCTTTTTGAGATAATCCGCTACGGCAGAAATATTGAGAAAGGCACCAATGACTACATTTACCGCCGATCTTGACAGGTCGATGGCCCGGGTTCCATTGGTAGTGGTTACGGCTATCTTTTGTCCTTTTACCTTTTCATCCATGTAGTCAAACGGGGAATTTCCCAGGTCAAAGCCGTCTACTTTTTCGCCCCCTCGTTCCCCGGCAATGAGATAGCCCTGTGCTTTCATAGCACGGCAAGCTTCTAATTCAGCAAAGGGGGTGATACTCGTTACACCGTGCGCCAACCCGGATACCATGCAAGAGGTAGCTCGCAGTATATCTACGATCACTACATTTTTGTCGGCCAGGTCATACAAGTGGATAAGCTCCGGGCTAAGGCAGATGTCAATATTCTTCATAGTGGACCACTAAGGGTTGGAAAAATGGGGATCTAGGTAGTTAGGGTTGACTCCCGCATCTTAACTCTTTAGATCAACGGCAATTTTTGGACTTGGGCTTTTAGTTTTTTATTTCTCACAGCAATGAAAACCTCCGTGCCCGGCGATGAAGATTGGGTTTCCACATAGCCAAGGCCAATGCCTTGGGAAAGAGTGGGTGACATCGTGCCGGAGGTAACTCTCCCGATCGTTCGGCCGCTTCCATCCTGTATTTCATAATCATGACGAGGGATGCCCCGGTCTAACATTTTAAACCCTACCAGCTTTTTTTCTACTCCCTGTTGCTTCTGGTGTTGGAGAGCATCGCTATTGACGAAGTCTTTTGTGAATTTTGTGATCCACCCCAAGCCAGCTTCCAGCGGCGAGGTAGAATCGTCTATATCATTTCCATAAAGACAATATCCCATTTCCATACGTAAAGTATCGCGGGCGCCCAGTCCAATGGGTTTGATCCCAAATTCCTCCCCGGCTTGAAGGATCTTATGCCAGGCCTTTTCTGCGTCCCGGTTATGCAAGTAGATCTCGAAACCACCTGCCCCGGTATAGCCTGTCGCGGAAATGATCACATGCTCAATACCGGCAAAATCGCCTACTTCAAAGGTGTAGAACTTAATAGTGCTTAAATCAACGGACGTGAGCTTTTGCAATACCTGCGTGGCTTTAGGGCCTTGTACGGCAAAAAGTGAAAAATCATCGGAGATGTTTTTCATTGTAGCCCCCCTGCTATTGTACTGTGATATCCAGTTCCAGTCTTTGTCGATGTTGGAGGCGTTGACTACGAGCATGTACTCCTCTTCACGGATCTTGTAGACCAAAAGGTCATCCACAATACCACCCTGGTCATTGGGCAGGCAAGAATATTGTGCCTTCCCGATCTCCAACTTTGAGGCATCATTGCTGGTCACTTTTTGAATGAGTTCAAGCGCATGAGGACCGCTCACCAGGAATTCTCCCATGTGGGATACATCAAAAATACCGACTGCATCCCGGACCGTATTGTGCTCTTCGATATCGGAAGAATAGCGCACAGGCATATTATATCCTGCAAAGGGTACCATTTTAGCGCCTAGGCTCTCGTGTACGTCGTTCAGCTGTACTTTTTTTAATTCCATGGATTACAAACGATTGAAGTAAGGCGAGCAAAGGTAAATACTTTGGCCTAATTGAAAAGAAAAAGCGGTATCTAAAATAAGAAACCCGGAAACCAGCGACCGGGCGACCGAGCTGTCCGCTACTTGCAGCAACCTGTACGGCGCTTGGCGACCGACCCGCCGTTAACATCAATTTGATAACCTATACTTCCTGATCATTAAACCCCTACCATTCAAAACCACCTTTGTTTTTTCCTATGGGCCATTGACTTAATCACTAACATTCTTTAAAATCTTTTTTTATCTTCACAAGATTGAAACGCCAGTAAATGACGGAAAAAAAAGAGCCTTCCCTTCTATTATCACTGTTACCGGTATTTTTACTTATCCTGCTTCTTGCCTCAAATGTGGTACTTTACGGCGGCGATTCTTCTTACGGTCCTAACCAGATCGCCCTACTGCTCACCGCCGCATTTGCCGGGGTACTATCCTTGAAGCTAGGGTATATTTGGTCTGAACTGGAAAGATCCATTGTAAAAAGTATAAGCTCAGCCATGGCAGCTATGTTGATCTTGCTGATGATCGGCTCGCTGTCCGGCACATGGCTCATTAGTGGTATTGTCCCCGCTATGATCTACTATGGGCTGCAGATCTTGAACCCGGCACTTTTCCTGTTTGCCGCGTGTATCGTCAGTGCCATAGTTTCCTTGGCTACCGGCAGCAGCTGGTCTACGGCTGCCACAGTGGGGATCGCTTTAGTAGGTATTGGCAAAGCCATGGGTATACATGACGGGGTAGTGGCCGGGGCCATTATCTCTGGCGCCTACTTTGGAGATAAAATGTCTCCCTTATCCGATACTACTAACCTGGCGCCGGCTATGGCGGGTACGGATCTATTTACACATATTCGGTATATGACCTTGACCACCGGGCCGTCCATCATTATAGCCCTAGTCATATTCCTAATATGGGGCTTCACCTTAGATGCCCCCGGCGAAATGGGGGAAGTAAATAAGGTACAGGCTGCGATCCAGGATAAGTTCAATATTAATCTTAGCTTATTCCTTGTCCCGGCTGCGGTCATCTTCCTGATCATAAAAAAAATGCCGGCCTTGCCAGCCCTGCTTATCGGTACATTGCTAGGAGGCATATTCGCCCTTGTTTTTCAACCGCAATTGGTCGATTCAGTTTCGGGCATTACCGATGACCCATTGAAGTCTGCTTATGCAGCCGTTTTACAGGCGATGTTTACGGATGTAAGCGTGGTTACGGGGAATGCTACGGTAGATGAACTTTTAAGCTCGGGAGGCATGTCTGGGATGCTAAGCACCGTTTGGCTGATCTTGACCGCAATGGTTTTTGGTGGTGTGATGGAAGGTACCGGTATGCTTAAAAGAATAGCGCGTGAGATCATCAAGCTCGCCAACTCTACGGGCTCATTGGTGGCCTCTACCGCGGCAACTTGCTTCACTTTCAATGTGACTGCCTCTGACCAATACATTGCCATTGTAGTACCGGGAAGAATGTTTTCTGGCACTTTTAGAGAAAGAGGTTTAGCCCCTGAAAACCTTAGCCGTACGTTGGAAGATTCCGGCACGGTAACTTCGGTTTTGATCCCTTGGAATACCTGTGGTGCTTACCAGTCGTCCGTGCTGGGTGTAGCTACCTTTACCTATCTCCCGTATTGTTTCTTCAACATTCTTAGTCCTTTTATGACTATACTTTTTGCCTATTTGAATATAAAGATCCGGAGATTGAATAACAAAGACTAAGGTGTTTAAAGAAACGATTTCGAATGAAGCTATCAATGAACTAGAGCTGCAAGGCTTTACAGGAAAGATCACCGTAATAGAAGATCCTGGCGACCTGTATGCTGCTTTTCAGAAGATAAAAAAATCCCCTTTTGTGGGATTTGATACCGAAACCAAGCCGAATTTTAAGAAAGGAGAAGCTAACCAAGTATCCTTGGTACAAATAGCGCTGGCCGATGAAGTCTTCCTGGTCCGCATCCACCACACCGGTATGACGGACCGCTTGGTGAATTTCTTCGAATCCACCGATATCTTAAAGATCGGCGTAGCCTTGAGAGATGATATTAAAGATCTGCAAACGATACGCGATTTCAAACCCGCTAATTTTATAGAGCTTAACCAGATCGTTAAAGATATTGGCATAGAAAGTAACGGGCTTAGGAAGCTAACGGCTATTATCCTTGGGTTCAGGATCTCAAAGAGTGCTCAAACCTCTAACTGGGAAAATCCTGAACTGACAGACAAACAAAAGCAATACGCGGCTACAGACGCATGGGTATGTTATGAAATGTACAGGGAATTGCTGGACCGGGGGTTTATTTTTGAAATATGAAAATGTACACAAAGCCGGAAGGTGGAATCCGCAACCGTGGAGTACAAAGTAAAATTAATATTTAACGCTTATCTTTAATACTAATAAAGGTAACCTAAGATAGAGATTAGAACTACCTGGCGTATATCTCGTGTTACTTATTAAGCTGGACTGAGATGGAAATATGCAAATCATAACCTAGGCTAAAATGAAAGAAGCAATACCTTATTATGATATTAAACAAAAAAAAGTGGAGAATGCACCTTCATTAAGTGATCAAGAAGCTATGATCAGGGCACTTGACCTCATTGATTTCTACGCTGCAATATGCAACCAGAATGATAATTTGAAATCTCCCAGTCATGACCATGCATGGATAGAACTGGAATATAAAACTTCATGATAAGCAATGAAATTAGGAATGTACTACAAAAAGTCTGTGCAGCCCTCAATGATAACAAGGTAGACTGTATTTTAATAGGTGGTTCTGCAGTGGCTTTTTATGGTTATCAAAGGCCATCGGGAGGTTTGCAAGGTAACCTAGACCTGAAGTATGATGTTGATTTTTGGTACAAGCCATCTATTGCTAATTACTATAATCTTTTAAAAGCTCTAAAAAGATTAAATGTAGATACTTCTAAGTTGGAGGAATTGGTTTTTGATCCTAAGAAAACTTTCCTGCGCATACCTCATGACTCTTTTCGAACGGAATTTTTGCCACAGGTGAAAGGGCTAGACTCGTTTGACAAGAGCAAGGTATCTGCCAAGGTTATTCAACTCGATGGAAACGAGATTCACATTATTGCTTACGAGGATTTGATTCGCAATAAAAAAGCTGTTGATCGTGAAATTGACAGGTCAGATATCGAACAACTTGAAAAAAGAAATCCCAAGTAACAGGCACTTCAGAATATTCTCATTTTGAGTTTGTGCTACCGACTTGATGTTGGCCATCTAACTAACGGTTTAGATTTAGGAAAGCAACTATAACCCTGTTCAGAAAATCGGGGCTGGTCCCTATGAACACAGCCCCATGATCATAGGTTAAACTTATATCTTCTCCTGCAATGCGTTTATCTTGTCTTGAGCATCGCTTCTACCGAGTGCCAACGCCTCCTGGTAGAGTGTAATGGCTTCTTGGTAAGTTTGTTTCTTCTTTTTCGGTGCCAGTTTAGTGCGCCGTGCCGCTTCTTCTACCGCTTCTGCCCTGGCATAAAAGGCATCAGCTTCGGTCATCTTAGATTCACTTTGAAGGGAATCGATCCTTGCTTCTATCATTGCCAGCTCCTCTTTTTTCTGCTCGATCTCATCGCTTTTTTCTTGTAGCTCATTTGATTTGAGGTCAAGTGTTGTGAGCAAGTCTTTGTTTTCAGTTTTATAAGTCTCCACTTGTGCCTGTAAGCGCTCGATCTCTTCTCCTCGCTTTGCTAAGTCGCTCCTGAGCTTTTTCACAGTATTCGCATAAGCGCGGCGATTAGCCTCAGACTTTTCTAGCGCTATTTGCAGTTGATCCAGTTTTTGTTCTGTCTGGCTAATATATGTCTTAATGTTTTGCATGCGGGCTTTGTAGCTCTCAAGGCTCGTGCCCAGCTCCATATCCATTTGGAGTTCATCACTGGCGGCATCCACAGAATCTATCAATACACCTACTTCATGCAATGTATATACAGCTTTTTGAGCGGCTTCTAATTCAAACTGTACCGAGTCGAGTTCTGTTTTTAGCTTAGCATGCTCTTCTTTAGATACACACCCGGCTAGCAGCAACAGCGCCAAGCCGGCCGAAAATATTACTGGATTTTTCATGATTTTGGTAGTGTTAGTTTAGCCTCTAAAATTAAAAACAGCCTTATCGTGTAGAAAAGAGTATTCTTCGAAGACTAAATAGCATCGTCCAATGGTTGCCATTTTCTATAAAAGACATACCGAACCAAAAGCGATTGGCGCAGCCCGTTTAGACCGTAATCTTGGTGAATTCAATTTTTTTACCCGTATCGGCTAATAGCTGCACCTTGTTCGTTACAGCATCGATGTGATGGACACCAACTTTGGCCCTGGTAATACATATTTCTAAAAAATCCTGCCCGGTGATGGTCATGTCAAAATCGTGGATGAGTTTCATCACTTCGTTCGTAAATTCATAGGGATAGCGAAGATTGATTTCTACGGTCACCTCCTTTTTAACTACACCTGCATTTGCTAATGCAAATTCGGCGGCGGTCTTGTAGGCATGTATCAATCCTCCTACCCCCAATTTAATACCCCCGAAATAGCGGACCACTACTACCAGCACGTTGGTAAGCTGCTTGGAATGAAGCTGGCCTAATATTGGATCCCCAGCGGAGTGGTTCGGTTCGCCATCGTCATTTGCGCGATACACCTTACGGTCCGCTCCCAGTACATAGGCGTAGCAATGATGACGGGCATCGTGATACTTGGCTTTAAGACCATCCAGTTTTTCTTTGATCTCATCCTCACTGGTGACAGGTTCTGCAAATCCTAGGAACTTACTGCCTTTCTCTTTATATAGCCCTGTGGAGGAGTTTTGTATGGTGAAATAGTGTTTGGTCATGATCTTAAGGGCACGTAAAGCTAAGAACTAAAGGCAATATCTAAAAAAGACCCCTGCGGGATGCAACCTTTTGATCGGAACTGGGTCTTTATGGTAAGTTTGTTTGCAAAAATGATCCATAACCTTTTTTTGATACTGTAATTAACCTAAGTGAGAATGATGAAATTTTTTCCTTTCCTATTTATACTACTAGTGGTAGCTTCCGTTTCTTTTGCCCAACACTCCGAGGTACGTGACGTTGCCCGTTTCAACAAGGTTTCACATGGTCTTTCGGGTACGTTATACCTTACCCAAGGGCCCAATCAGAAGGTAGAGCTGAAGGGTGACCGGGACGACGTGGAAGATGTAATTACAGAAGTGAGGGGTGATCGATTGGTCATAAAAATGAGGTCGAACCGTTGGGGGAACTGGTCTGGGAACAACCGCGTGGATATCTACCTGACCGTGAAAGACCTGGAAGGGCTCAATCTTTCCGGCTCCGGTAAAGTATATGGACAAAACAGGATCAAGAGTGACTTTTTAGAGCTCGATGTCAGTGGCTCCGGGAAAATGGAACTGGAAGCAGATGCCGATGAGACTGACATATCCATATCTGGCTCCGGTAAGATAGAGCTGAGCGGCAGTGGGGATGAGTCTAAGATCTCGATAAGTGGGTCGGGTAAGGTGAGTGCAGAACAGTTTGAAGCTAAATCCTACTCGATCCGGATCTCTGGGTCGGGAAGCTGCCGTATCCATGCCAGGGAATCGATCGATGCAAGGATCAGTGGCAGTGGTAGTGTTTACTACAAAGGCGATCCGAGACATGTCAATAGTAACTCTTCCGGCAGTGGAAAAGTAAGGAAAATGTAGCGTACTCTTTAACTCAAAATAAATGGGAAAGCTGTTCTGAAAAGGACAGCTTTTTGCATTCATCAAGGCAGGGTTTTAGGGATGTCCTTGAAAATAGCTTTAATAGTAAAACGTTTTTTTTGGCAAATTAGGTTTATATTTTACAATATTTCGGATAATGCGAACGTCGAAATGAGCAGTTTAAGCGGGATTTTGTGGTGCTAAATCCAGTTTTCATTTTCTTTTGCGCGCCCAAAAGAAAACGAAACAAAAGAAAAGGGCGCCAGGAACAAAGCCCATTTTCCCCGCTAAACGCACTATCCAGCCCCTATAAGCCGCTTGCCCACAAGCCTCAAATGGGCCGCACTGTTCCTGGAGGTCTCCCCTCCATACGCCACTAGAATTTTCAATGATGCCCCGCATTCATCAAAACAGGGTTTTAGTTGTACCTTTCCGTATCCTCGATACTAAGTATAGGATAGCGAAAAAAACCAATGACGGGCCAAGCATAAAGGTCAAGGGAAAATTTTCTGTCTTATTGGCATACACCCACCCTGATAGCAGCGCGCCTAGCATAATACCGGCCTCCAACGCTATGAATACTGTAGCTAACGCCTTTCCACGGTTTTTTTCGTTGCTCAAGTCGGTAGCCCAGGCAAACAGTGTGGGAGAATTCATGCCGACCGCCACGCCATATATCACAGCACCGGTAAATAGCCATATAGGGGAGGTAGCCATGGCAATGGTACTCATGCTTATGGCATAAAGAAATGCCGCAGCCAATAACACCTGCTCACGGCCATACTTATCGGACACTTTGCCGGCGATCACCCGGACCATCAACGAAGAGATAGTAAAAACTGTAAAAAAACTTCCTTTGTTTTCCAGTCCTAAATACACACTAAAATCAGGGATGATGGTCAGTACTATGCCAAATGAAAACACCGTCAAAAACATCACGATAGAAGGGGGTACGGCGGATCGGTCAAACACTTCGTCTTTATTGATCTTCAATTGGGACAGGTCAAATTTTTTGGGGTTAGGAAGGGTCTCTTTCATTCCTATAAGGATAAGGATCGATAAGATGGCCAAGGCAGAAGAGGTGTAAAACATGATATCCAGTGAGTACCTAAGCGCAATTTCACTTCCAATGGCAGGTCCGCTGGCCATTCCCATAGTCCCAAAGACACTCGAGATCCCCATGGCCTCGCCTCTTCTATGGACAGGGACAATATCCGCTACATAGGCCACCGTGCCCGTGGGCTTAAAGCCTGTAGAAAATCCATGGAGCAACCGAAGGAACAAAAAACCGGCTACTGAAGAGATCAACGGGTAAATGAAGCCAATAACAAAACATACACTCGATCCCAGTACCATCACGGGTATCCTGCCTATATTATCCGTCAGCTTCCCGCTGAAAGGCCGGGAAAGGCCGGCGGTTAAGGTAAACAAAGAAATGATAAACCCCTTATATTCCTCCCCTCCCAAGCTAGACAGGTAACTGGGCAGCTCCGGGATGATCATGTTAAAACTCGCGAAGAACAGGTACGAACTCAGGCATAACAACCAAAATTGGAGAGTATATATCTTCTGACGTTTATCCATGGTATAAAAAACGATACCCAACAACTACTGGAGCTGTTGGGTAACCTGAATTTGTAATTGTCCTCAATACCTACCCGGAGGTTTCCTCTTGATATCCTAGCAGGAAAGCCTTCATAAAGTCATCGAGGTCGCCGTCTAGTACATTTTGCACATCGGAGCGTTCCACGCTGGTCCGGGTATCTTTTATTAATTTATAAGGGTGTAGTACGTAATTCCTGATTTGGGAGCCGAAGTCTATCTTCATTTTTCCTGCCTCCACCTTGTCGCGTTCGGCATTTTTTTTCTCCAGTTCCAGTTGGTAAAGTCGTGATTTGAGCATTTTCATGGCCCGCTCACGATTGGCCAATTGGGACCGTTCCACTTGGCATACCACCACTATGCCGGTAGGCTTATGGGTGAGCTGTACCTTGGTTTCTACTTTATTCACATTCTGGCCGCCTGCTCCCCCGGAACGAGAGGTCTGCAATTCCACATCGGCCGGGTTAATCTCTATTTCTATATCATCGTCTACAATAGGCGAAACGTATACAGACGCAAAAGAGGTATGCCTCCGGCCGCCGGAATCAAAGGGTGAGATCCGGACCAGCCTATGTACCCCTATCTCCGATTTGAGATTTCCGTAGGCAAATGCCCCATCGATCTCCAAGGTAGCTGATTTGATGCCCGCGGTATCCCCGGGCTGATAGTTTACTTGTTTTACAGGATAACCATGACTTTCGCCCCACATAATATACATCCTGTTTAGGATATCCGCCCAGTCTTGGCTTTCAGTTCCCCCAGCCCCGGGGTTGATCTCCAATATGGCGCCGTACTGGTCTTCCTCCCCACTCAGCATTTTTTTGAACTCCAAGTCTTCCACGGCCCCTAAGGTCTTCTTGTACTCGGTGTCAATCTCACTTTCCTCCGCATCTCCTGCCTCGTAAAACTCGTAAAGTGTTTCCAAGTCCTCCAGGTGCTGGTGTACTTGTCCGAAGCTATCGGTCCAGACTTTCTTTTGCCGGATCCCTTTCAGCACCTTTTCAGCCTCTTTTGGATCATCCCAAAACCCGGGCTGGACAGTCACTAATTCTTCTTCCTGTATTTCTTCTACTTTCTTGTCGTAGTCAAAGATACCTCCTTAAGGCCTCTACACGCGCCTTCAAGTCTTTCAACTCGTCTGTTGTCATATTTTCAATATTTTCGGCTAAGGTACTTAACCCGCTAATTTCATTCAATGGAATTGGTCGTTTTGTTCTTGCGGTATTGGGAAGCTCTCCCGATCAGTCAGCATCCAGCAAAACATAGGGTTGCCGATTGCCCTTTTCCGGCAGCCGACTTTGTCGAACAACCCCTGGTCATATCACCTTCCTCTACTTCGGCAGGGTGAAATAAAAAGTAGAGCCTTCTCCTAACGTTGACTCTACCCAGACCTCGCCTCCGTGTTGTTCTATGGATTTTTTAACTATGGATAGGCCTACTCCTGCCCCATGGTCACTCGTAGATCCCCCGGTTTTGAAGATCAGGAATATCCGCTTGGTATTGGAGGGTTCAATGCCGCGGCCATTGTCTTTAACAAAGAACTGCCAAGTCTTGTCCTTCTCCTTGAACCCTACTTCTATCCTTCCCACTTCTTTATCCATGAACTTAATGGCGTTTACAATCAAGTTTTGAAATACCTGGTGTATTTTGGTGGGTTGGACCTTTACGGCAGGGAGATTCTTCGGAACAACAAGATCAATATGGGAGGGTACATCAATTACGCCTTTTACTGCAGCCAAGGTAGACGTAAGGTCTACCGGTGCGATCTCTTGCTTGGAGGTGGTGAGCTTCGAGTATTCCAAAATCCCGTCAAATAGCTTCTCCATTTTCTTAACACGGTCTTGTAAAATATTAAGATAGCCCTTGGTCTTGGCATCCATTTTATCCCCTTGATCCTGCTCTATAAAAGTAGCCATAGACGATATGGCCCTAAGAGGGGTTTTTAGATCGTGAGAAATAGAATATGCGAAGGTACGGAGGTCGGAATTTGCGGCTTGTAAATTTTCAACGAGCTTAAGTAGCTCCTCGTTCTTTAGCTCAAGCTGCTGATCTTTATGGTCAATGGTTTTTCCAAGTTCTTGGTTGATCCGCTTTTGCAATGCTTCATTTTTTTGTAGCTCTTCGATCAATCGGCGGTCGGTCTCTACTTTATTCTTCTGCAATAAATTGATCCTGTACCCTAACCCGATAGAAAAGCAGAGTAATTCTGCCACATTCCCCGCCTGCACAAAGTAGGTGCCCTGGGAAAATTGAAAGTATTGATAAAGCACCAAGCCCGTGATAGAGCCTATAGCAAAGGTGACTGAGCCCAGTATAAAGAACAGTGCCAGCTTGCTCTTGGTACGGAATAGTGAATACAAAAAAAACAAGCCTATGACCAGGTTGGCAAGAATGAAGTTATTGGCTATAGCCACCACAAAAGGCCGGTTAAAGGTGACCACAAACAATACAACACACAAAACAAACACCCCATAACCTACCCGGATCATCCATACCAGCACCTTATCCCAGCGGGGCAGTAGCTTTGACGTGTCGAGAAATTGACGGGCAAATTGTATATAAAATACCGGGGCCAGGCCGGCGATAAGCCAAACGTAAATGGTGAAATGAGGATGGTTAGGAAGGATGATCTCGTGTAGCAAGCCTTTAAACCACAAAAAATACACGGATATGGTAAATACAAACAAGGCAAAGTAAGCGTATACCCACTGGGGGTACATTATAAAGATAGACAAACTGTAAACAATTAAAAGAAAGAGAATACCCTGGAAAAATGCTTGGAACACATTCTCTCGCTGCTGATCTGCAAACCACTTTTTTTCATTATGTAACCGCGGGTTCAGCTCCGGGGGGAAATGAGTTTGATTATAGACCCGGACATAAAAGGTAGTAACTTGCCGTGCGTAGGCCGTTACCGGGAAAGCACATTCTTTTCTGCCGCCCGGTAGCTTTTTTTGTGTAGCACGTACTAACTCTCCCGTTACATGGTGGGCTACCAGGCTGTCTGTAAAACTATATAGATGCGCAAAGTTATTTTCGCCTAAGGTGAGTACCAATTCCTTGTCAGTTACACCGTTGTTTTTCAACTGCAGTTTCATCCAATAGGTCACCCGGTGATCGAGCGAAGGAAAGTCCTCAAGAGCATAATACGCAGGCCATGCTCTAACTATTTGATCTATGCTAAGAACTCCCGTAGAATCCGGGTATAGCCAGCAAAAACGTTTTAGTTCTACCGGGCTTTCAATTTCAGCAGGCAACACGTAGGTATGAGTACCCCAAGACGGGGTTCGTGCCACGATCAACGTCAACGTCAATGCAATAAAAAGTTTGCCGGGTAGCATTGATATAATCCTAAGTTAAAAAGGTAATAATATACTATTTACAGGTAAATCATAGGTAAAAAACAAAGATTTAGGGGAGGTGTTAGGAGCGCTTTTCTCGCCGCTTGGGGTTATTTTGGATTGAGACTTGCTGGTTAGCAGTCGTTTAAAAGGCTCGAGCCGGTACAAAATCAGTAGTTTCTAACCGGTATTTTCTGCCATCTATTTTAAACTTACGCTTCTGGAAAAGCTTCAAAAGTAAACCTGTCCCTATTAATGTCCCTGTTATGACCAATGTTTCGTCACTGGGCCCGAGTGCTTCATTCATGATCGCAAGCTGGTTAAATTGGTCTGCTACCATAAACAACACGCCACCGGTAATAGCAAGCCTCGAAAGGAGGGTGAGGCCGTTTTTGCGGAGTTCGGACACTTTTATGTGGCTCACCTCGCTAAGGGCCAGGTCAAAATAATGAAAACGGATCTTTTCGGCGCCAAACCCCTTGATCATCTGCTCGTTATAAAAATCTTCTCCATGAAGCTTAAATTTAAGCTCGTCTCCCGCCGCAAATACATACTTGATCTTTGTCCTTTTTTTTAGTACTAAGTAATACTGGGCAAAAACACCCGAAGATGACAACGGTACCAGTAATAGAAACAGAAAATAAAACCGTCTTTTAAGCATTAGTATGAAACAAAAAATCCACTCTTAAAGAATGGATTTCCTAAGGAATACAGATCCTCATTTATACAGTATGGATCCAGTTAAATTTATCTTCCATGTGACCATATTTGATGGCGTCTAATGTTTTTAATACTTTTTGAGAAAACTCACGGGTTTCTACCGCCGGTAGTTCGTAATCTACACCGTCATACCCTATTCGTTCGATCTGTGCTATCGTGGCGGCCGTGCCTGCGCCAAATACCTCCTGTACCTTTTTGTCCTGGATAGCGGATATCAATTCTTTGATTTCGATCCTTCTTTCTTCTACCTCCATGCACCAATCCTTGGCCAATGTGAGTACACTGTCACGAGTGATACCGTTAAGGATGCTGTCTTCAAGAGAGGGGGTGATCAATTTTCCATCGATAACGAACATTACATTCATGGTGCCGGACTCTTCAATGTATTTATGCTCCTTACCGTCTGTCCATAACAGTTGGTCATACCCTTTTTCCTGTGCCAGTTTGGCAGGATATATAGCAGGTCCGTAGTTGCACCCGGTCTTGCAGTACCCGCTGCCGCCTTCTATCGCTCGCGTGTAGTGGGTTTCAATTTTCACCTTCACGGGTTTCGCGTAATAGGCTCCCACGGGGCAGGTAATGATCATGAATTTAAAGTCTTGCGACGGACGGATACCGATGTAGTCATCATTGGAAAACAAGAAAGGGCGGATGTATAAAGAGGTCCCTTGTGCTGACGGTACCCAATCACGATCTAGGTCCAGCAGGGCGTTGAGTCCTTCGAAATATAATGATTCCGGGATCAAGGGCATACACATCCTCTCTGCGGAAATATTCATACGGTCGAAGTTTTTACCCGGTCTAAAAACTAAGACCTCGCCTTTATCATTTTTGTATGCTTTGAGCCCTTCAAAAATAGAGATGCCATAGTGTAGGGCAGGGCTGGCAGGGCTTATCCTTAGGTCTTCGTATGGTGTTATTTGAGGATCTTTCCATTCTCCATCCACGTACTCAGCAGAAAAAAGATGATCCGCATAGATCTTCCCAAACGGTATGTTAGCAAAATCCAACTGTCCTATCCGGGACGCGGCGGTTTTCTTTACAGAAATATTCAATGAGTCTATCATAGCCAAATTTTTAGTCGTAAACACCAAGAGAATTGAACGTATGCAAAGGTAATGAAAAGCAGGAAATTATGCCTGGGGCAACCAGGGAGTTTCTTCCACCTCCAACTCCTGCACCATCTTACGCGCCAAGACAAAGAAGAAATCCGAAAGCCTGTTCAGGTACTGTATCACCAAGGGGTCCACGGGCTCTTCCTCGTTCAGTCGTATAACTAATCGTTCTGCCCTGCGGCAAACGCAGCGCGTGATATGGCAAAAAGAGACTGACTGATGCCCACCGGGAAGAACAAAGTTTTTCATCACTGGCAAGTCTTCATCCATACGGTCTATTTCGTCTTCCAGCAGTTTTATATCCTCCGGGTGGATGGCAGGGACCTTTACCTTGGAATTGCCCGGTTCGGTGCCTAAAATAGCTCCCATGACCAATAGCTTATCTTGGATATTTTCGAGTATAGCTGCTCTTCCTTGGTTGACCTCTTGATCCCGGACGAGCCCTACATGAGAGTTCAATTCGTCTACGGTACCATAAGATTCTACCCGGGTGTGGGATTTCAAGACCCTCGCCCCACCATATAGGCCGGTCGTTCCCTTATCGCCAGTTTTGGTATATATTTTCATGTTGGTTATTCTACAACTTCTATTTTTTCCCTTCGGGTGATATTTTGGTTTAAAACGTCTGTCTCTACCAGCCCATCGCGTAACCTGATGATCCTGTGAGCATAGTGTGCGATGTCATCTTCATGGGTCACCATGATGATGGTATTACCATTATCATGCAGTTGCTGGAAAAGGTCCATAATATCGTAAGACGTTTTCGAATCGAGGTTCCCTGTTGGCTCATCGGCTAAAATGATCGAGGGATTATTCACCAGGGCGCGGGCGATGGCCACACGTTGGCGTTGCCCTCCCGAAAGTTCATTCGGTTTATGGTCTGCACGATCGCCCAGCCCTACATTGGCCAGTGCCTGTAAGGCAATCTCATCACGTTTACTTTTACCATACCCCGCATAGATCAAAGGTAAGGCCACATTTTCAAGCGAGGTGGCCCTGGGCAAAAGGTTAAAGGTCTGGAACACGAAACCGATCTCTTTATTGCGGATCTCCGCGAGCTCGTTTTCCGTGAGATCACTTACATCGTTGTTATTCAAAACGTAACTGCCCGCCGTAGGCGTGTCCAAGCAGCCTATAATGTTCATTAAGGTAGACTTCCCCGAACCCGATGGCCCCATAAAAGCCACGTATTCTCCTTTGCCGATTTCAATAGAAATAGACTTTAGGGCTTCTACCGTCTGGTTGCCCATCTTGTATATCTTCGAGATCTCCGTTGTTTCAATAATTTTAGCCATGACCTTGAACTTTCTTTAATCAAAAATACGAAATAACCTGTGTTCCTCTAATAACGGTACGGGCCATTAATTTTAAAGGTTTAATTCCTTAAACGGTCCAAAACCAAACTAAGTGTTGAAAATGGAAAAATAGAGGGTTGCCTATTATACTTGGTGAGCTTTAGTGTATTTGTGCCTCTTGGCGGCGAAACTTCCCCGGCTACGAAGGCACCAAAGCTCAAAGAATCATAAAGGGATCTTCTTTTACCATTTAACCTAAATTCTATTTTTATGCCGAAACACACGTTTGTAGATAATATACTGGCAGAATTGAGGACTATCCGTCCCATTTTGCTCCACCTGTCGATTATCGAATTATTAATTCAGAAAAGCTTCCTTCAACTAGACCGATACTTTCGAGGTTTCGGACTGTAGGAAATCCAATGTATTTTGGATCACTTCACTGTCTTTTAGTATCCTAGTATGTCCTAAACCCTGTGTAATGATCAACTTAGCCGCCGGGTATTTCTCTTTTAGGGCCATGGGATTTTTCATGGACACTTCTTTATCATTCTCATCATAGATAAGCATAAGATCCACGCCAGTGACTTGGGAGATGATAAAGCTTGCCGAATACTCCTCGAAAGACTTACCATATTTTTTTAATATATACTCGTGGAAGTAGGGCTCACACTTTTTACTGGCGCCGATCTTCTTTTCAAATTCGCTCACGATCTCGTTGGCAATAGCGGGACTTGCCAGCATCACCAGCTTAGAAGATACAGCATGGTCCTTAACGGCATGTAAAGAAGCCACTCCTCCCAATGAGTGACCTATTACCATTTCAAAAGGGCCATACTTTTCCTTCACCAACTGTACAATGGCAGCAAACTCCATCAGGTGCGATTGCTTACCCTGTGATAGCCCGTGACCTGTGGCGTCAAAAGCTACAACCTTGTAACCTGCTTCGTTAAAAACCGGGATGAATTTCCTGAACTGGGCTGCCCTGCCCATCCAGCCATGCACCAACAATACGGGTTTACCTTCTCCCCACTCGTACAGCTGGACCTTCTTGCCTTCAAACCATACGTTGCTTTTTTTTGCCGTTGAGATCAGCTCTCTTTCCGGCAGTGGTAAGGGATAGCGAGCGGTGGAAAAAAAGATATTCACAAACCACCTTTTGGCCAGCCACGGGGCCAACCTTTCTACCTTTGGAAACAGCCAGGCCGTTATGACCAGTACCCTTGGAATTTTTTTCTTATTCTTTTTCATTGTGCCGCTGTTTTATCCATAAGTTGCATTACTTCAAGCACTTCGATCGGCGGGGCAGCCACTTTCCTACGGTCTAGGTCCAGCCAAGCGCCGGTGTACTCCATTTCGGCGGCTACACGGCCATCTGCCTTGTAAAGGTGGTGTTTGATCTTCCATTTCTTCCCATCAACTGAAAGGTCAAGTAAGTTACAATCAATAAAAACTTTCTCACTAAGCAGCACTTCCGCGATGAACTTTGACTGTGTAGCAAAAATAATGGGACCCACACGCCTCTTCACCAAGTCATTGAACGTCAGCCCATGGGTGTTGAAAAAGCGGATCCTGGCCTGGTCGGCAAAGTCTAGGAACACGGTGTGGCGTAAGTGCATGTTAGGATCTACGTCCGCCCATTTAACTTCAAATTCTACGGTAAATTTCTCCATATTTTATAAGACCGATCGGTCTTTTTTTAGGTAAAAAAAATTTTCTTTTCTCTTTCGTGTTCCTAAGATAGAATAAAGTATCCGACTTTAAAACATTTTTTTCGCAGGAACCTTGGCGACCTAAACCCGCCTAAACAAATCAAGATCTACTAAAGAGAGGTTTCCCGGCTACTCTAAAACTATATTAGTTTTTATATAATTTTTGACGAAAGCAGCGGCTGTATTCACAAACTTCTTACTATCGCTGACCCTTGACATCACTAACGCTCCTTCTAGCGTCATAATGAACAAGCTGGCTACTTCGTCTACGTCAATGGAAGGCTTAAAAACCCCTTCTTTGATCCCATCCTTGAGCTTGATGCGGATGTAGGTGAGCAACCCGTCTATGCCTAACCGGGCTTTTCTTTTAAGTTCGGGATGAGAATTGGTGGCGTCCATAGCCGTATTGAAGATAGGGCAGCCTCCTCCCTTCACCACGGGATCTTCAGCAAATGATGCATAGGCATCTACAACCTTGTAGAGCTTTTCCAGTGGGGTTTTTGCTTCGTTCAATACCTCGCGAAAGCGTTTAAACACCTTCGTGTAATTGTAGTCAAAGGCTTCTACGGCTATTTCATCTTTGTTTTTGAAATGATTGTATATTCCCCCCTTCTGGAGTTGTGTGGCCTTCATAATATCGCTCAGTGAACAGCCGTGGTACCCGTAGGTATTGAAAAGTTCAGCAGACTTAACGATGATATTTTCCCTTGTAGTTGAACCTTTATTCATAAAACTGACCGGTTGATATTAAATATTACGTGTTTTTGAAAAGATAACAAAAAACACCGTTCAGAAATAAACAGGGTAGTGCCGTCATTCATTCTAGCTTAAAACCAAATGTTTTCGTAACATAACTGAAATCCAGGGTGTCGTAGGTTCGTTCGGCAAAAAATACCTGTCCATTTTGATCGACTAAAAGGACCGTGGAACAGCGCGATCCATAGTTTGGGCTTTTAATGAACATTGGGGAAAGCATTTTTTCTTTTTCCATGCCTACCCCGGTATCCGGAAGCTCGTTTCCCGGGGCCTCTTTATCATTGTAGAGTAGCTCAAACAAGCTTTCGGGATCAATAGTCTCATTATTCAGCAGGGTGGACAACCCCTGTTTTCCTTTTTCTACCTTGGGCCAGGGCGTATCCAGGAAGGCGTTACTCAAACCGTGGATGCCGTTCGGTATGGAGTGTACCCCTTGTTGGTGATTACCATAGTAATACAGGTGATCGATATCACCACAGATGATATTGTATCCATTGTATTGTGAGCCAGTAGTTTCTAAGTGATGCAAATAATCGGCTGCTTGCTGTTCAGTTTTAAGAAATCCACTGACGAGGTGCCCACGTGAGGGAGCGTTTTCCTTAATGTTGCTGAGATCGCGATAGTTTGTCAACATGCTGATCCTTCCCTTCTTGGTGATCCCCATCCAAGTGCCCCCGGCTTCTGCATCTTTGCCTGCCAAGATCATAGGGGCCTCTTCCCAAAAATCGGCTTGCTCGGTTGGGCGTTGGTAAAATTCATCCCTATTAGCCGCTACGACAAGCTTATAATTAGGATGATTATGATGGGAAAATAAGATCAAACACATAGTTATGTATCAATAAAGCAAGGTACAAGTTTACAAAACTTGCGAATGGGATTCGTGTATAAGATCCAAATAGCAAGTTTTGTAGCCTGGATGCTTCTTCTTGGCGCGTATCCTTAGGTTATTATCCCAAAACCACGTCCATAGCACCTTGCACCTAGCAACAAGTTTTCCTCGTTTTTGGTTTGAATTGTATTTCCAGGATCATAGACTGCTTAGCGCTTCGCCTGGTCAAATACTTTGGTTCCGTATAGTTTGAAAAAATTTAATAGAAAGTATGAATACTACTCAGTGGACTCGCGGGGATAAAGCCTGTATTTTCCAGCATTTTTGTTTTGTGAATAGGCCTGCTGGTTTTCAATTTTTTCTCAAAAACTGGCGAAAGAGAGGGATGTAAAACCCAATACACCATTTCAAAGGGCACCTCTATTGACCAACAAAAATTTAAAACACTAAACGATCAATAATTTTGGACTACTCCTCGATCATAGACAAGATCGTTTCCAAGGCTTTTCCATTGTTAGAAAAACTGCCGGATACGCAGGTGAGCCTGAAGCCGTCACCTAATACATGGTCAAAAAAGGAGATCCTAGGGCACCTGCTGGATTCCGCGAATGTTAATCATCAAAGGATCATCCGTGCGGAAAAACAAGGTCACTTAGAGTTCCTGGGATATGATCCATGCCATTGGGTGAGCAAGAATAATTACCAGCATATGGACTGGGGGCAGCTGGTAGTACAGTGGAAAAAGACCCAGCAATACCTGGGCGACCTCATCAAGAATGTAGATGAAAGATCCCTCCGCAAGACGTTTGTTAAGCACAACCTTCACCAGGTCTGCATGAACCCTTTTCCCGCGCGAGTTCCGGGTTCATTATCTTACTTAGTTTGGGATTACCTACAGCACCTGGAGCATCACCTGGCGGAGCTATTGCCCACTTATGAGAAGGTAGATACGGCGTATGACCCGCCTATTCCCAGCAGCAAAAAGCAAAACCCTCCTGCCAAAATATCTTGGCTGGCTTTTAGGTGACCTTAAGTAAGGTATGAGGTTGCGGTGCTACGTCAAGTGTAATTGTACGGTTACCTGTTTTTTCTAGTCTCGTTCTTAAAACTTAGTTGAAAATTAAACTTGATAGGAAAACGTTTAATTTTGGCAAGTTAAGCCATATTTTTCGAAGTTTCGGGTAATGCTATCTTCGCAATGGGCAGTTTAAGCGGGGTTTTGTGGCTCTAAGCCCGGGTTTCATTTTCTTTTGCACGCCCATGCCAGAGGCATCCCTTCGGGGAAAGAAAACGAAACAAAAGAAAAGGGCGCCAGGAACAAAGCCCATTTTTCCCTTGAAACACACTGCCCAGCCCTATAAGCCGTTTGCCCACAGGCCTCAAATGTGCCGCGCTGTTCCTGGATGTCTCCCCTCCATACGCCACTTGAATTTTCAATGCTCTTACCTATCAACTCAACTAGTGCGCATTTAGCGCAGCGTAATGCGTACTTATCGAGGCAATAGGATTTGTAATCCGG
>JANQLQ010000144.1 GCA_028280565.1 Fulvivirga sp. | reverse complement strand
AAATGAGAAATTGGCCAATGACTTTTCTTTTGCCAGGCGATATTTTTGTTCCAGTAATTCCTGGGTCAGAACATTGGGAAGGGTATTGGGCATGTCCATGAATGAGGTGATCCCACCGGCTACAGCGGCCATGGATTCTGTCGCCAAGTCTCCTTTATGTGTCAGTCCCGGGTCTCGGAAATGGACCTGTGCATCGATCATACCGGGCATAAGGATTAAGCCTGAAGCATCGATCTCCGTCACTTTTTCTTTCAAACCGGAGATACTACCCGCTATTTTTTCAATCCTTTCCCCGGCCAGGAGTACATCACCATGGGAAGCTTTTCTTTCATTAATGATCTGCGCGTTCTTGATTAGTTTTTTTCTCATGATTAAGGGGGATACAGTGATCGCAATAGTAAGATCCAACGGAACGTTTCCCTAGTACAATAGGCATTTTTTTTTGAAACTATACTAAATAGGACCGCAGTGTATGTTGAAGCGAACTTTTGAACGTAGTTTACCTGCTACGATTAGGATAGACTTTTCATGGCAAAACTAAATTTCGCCAAACTCCCAGCGGGCCTTCGTTTGCATTGGGGATCATTGAATGGTACTAACTGGTATGTGTATTGCCCTTTTAGACCAGGGGTATGATGGGTATGTTAACTAAATGGTATTAAATGCGAGTGGTGGTAAACGATTTGATAAGAGGTTGGTTTTGAGTTGGTATATCGTACGTTACAAACGCACTACCCGGGAATCCGCGTTACAAACGCGGATTAATTTGAGTTACTATTTACAGGAAAGGTCTCAAAATTAAGAAGGGGCTGCCCTTGTTTTAAGGCAACCCCATTCCGTACCGAACACTAGTTTTTCAAGTTAGAACCCATTGCCAAAGCCACCGTCCTGGCTGTTATCTTCCGTTTCAAAAGGCTGGGCGATCACCGGGCAATTGATCATTGCGCCGGAATAGTTAAGACCGGCTACAAATGGATTTGGTGAACCCGGGCTACCTTCAAAGCTGGTGACATAACCGGCTTCTACCAAGGCTGCAAGGTCTTCAAAACTGACAATACGACGCCGCAAGCCTGCATCTATGGCTTCTTGCGTCCACATGTTCAGGTGTGCATCCCACATAGGACTGTAGTTATTGAAGAATTCCTGGTCATTATCAGGATCGAAGGGGAAAACATTAATGGGATCCAGGTCATCATCCAAGATAGTGGAACTCAGTGACTGGCGTTCGGGATTATCTGCGCCTGTTTCACCGTTGGTTACCGGTGAGAAGCCAATGAACGTGGTATTCTCAAACAGTGAGCTTTGTCCGAAAGCTGGTAGCTTAGCCATACGGGGAGCGAGGGTACCCAATTCAATGGCCGCAGGACCTGGAGCAGTAGCGTCGGTCACCAGGTGATAGTAAAACTGGTCACCTCCCTGGAAGCCGTCCAGGAGTTCCATTGTTACTCTCCTCCTTGGGATATCGATGCTGATGATACGATCATGTATCCCCGTGCTATTGGCTACAATCTGTGCATTGATCACCAGCCCGCTGGGTAACACGACCAGCGAAGAATACTCCTCATCGCCGATAGAGCCCGGCTCTGCCACGGAAGGAGGAAATGCAAAAGGACCGTCACCCGGCTCTACGCGCCTAACCGGGCTGAAATCCACATCACCTTTAAAGTGAATGAATCCCCGCTTGATCGTAACCTCCTGGCTGCCTTCGGAGCCTCTTCCATGGATCAGCTTAGGAGCATAATTGACCCCCAGGATCTTAGAAATGAGAAAACTGGAAGTCTCCGTTAGTATGTAATAAGTGGGTTTGCCAGACGGCCCAATACCCTTGAACAAAGGTAAGGTAACATTGGCTTTTGTCGGGTCCTCGAGGTCATTGACGGCAATCGCATTCCTGACAAAAACGTTTTGCTCCCGGGTAAACCTTCTTCTGCGTGAATTGGTCAACTCGTCCACACTCTTCCCCGCATCACCTGCTGCCGCAGATATAAAGCTTTCTATTTCTGCCATGGCCAGTGAATCATTCAGCCCTTCATCAGCTACCGGTTCTGCCACCAGCGGTGCGTCCGGGCCATCAATGGCTCCCGGGTCTTCGCAGGAAAACAACGTACACAGTGCTCCAGCTACAACAACAAATTTTAGTTTGTGAATTAACATGATTTCATAAGTTTTAAGTATTTCAATTGATTGAAAGTTGTAACTAAAAATTGTTTAAGATCTTAAAGCTTAATAGTCGTTTTGGTTAAACGACATGGGCCGATGTTCGTTGTTGAACATATCACGAAAGTGTAACAGGATTATAACAGGATTATCACAACGTCTTTTATCAGACATAATTAAGCCATATTTTCAATAAGTTAAATTATGAAAATCAGCAAGTTAAGTTGGTTTTGTCAATGTTCTGACATTTATATGGGTTAAGTGATCTTTTTTCTGTAGATAGTGATGTGATAGCTGCCATAAAGTGTGTAACTACCAAGTGTTAAGTTAAGCCTCAAATGAGGTATCGGGCACCGGATGAGCTATTGATCAGTCGGCAATCGGCAATAAGGCAGTAGGCAAAAAATGAAGGGCTGTCGATTGCTTACTGCCAACGGCCGACTTTAAGAAAGGAGCCAAAAAATAGTTTAACAGTCACTTGAAGATGGACTGGAAACTAGGAGAGCGAGGGCGCTAAACCTGGTCCGAGTGCTGTTGGACTTCCAATGAACGTGGACGTTAATCACCGTTACACGCGTTGCTTTTTTGACCCATGATCTTTTTTTCAAAAATTATGATAAAAGATGGTCGCCTATGCACCAGTACTACCAGGAAAAAACTCCACTTCACAAAAAATTCAAAATACCGGCATAAATCCAGCCATACGTTCACGAATAACGGTAAAATACATTTTCATCGGCTAAATAATGCGATGAGGTAAATGAATTCATAGTTCAATGAACTAGTATTGCATTTATAAAGAGTGCATTTAAAAGAGGTAATATATCACAATTGCACCGGTTTTATTTGAACCAATGGAGCGAAAAAAACGCCAAGCCAAAGAGCTTGATCCTGAAACCATTGCGCGTATAAAACAGCTTGGAGAACGAATTACGCAGTTGCGTAAAAGAGATTACAGCAGTCATGAAACGTTTGCTTATGATTTTGATTTCTCTCGTTCACAATACTATAGGTATGAAAAAGGGGAAGATATACAATTTAGTACCCTGGTCAGGCTGTTAAAAGCGTTCGATATCACCCTCATAGATTTTTTCAGTGAAGGATTCGATGGCAAATAATATGGGCTTACTAGGACTTAAGAACCAACACGAACATGAAGACCTTTGCCGTATTTCACAAGATCTTGTATGGGGAGCTTTCACCAATAAAAGATAGCGTTGAGCATCATCAAGAATACCTCGACTACCTCCGGGAAAATTATCCCCAAGGTTGGGAGAGGCATTTTAAGATCCGGTTGGCCAGGCTACAAGACGGGGATTATCACGTAAACCACGTTGAAGAGTTCTGTTTCGATCAGCTAGCGAGCTTGATCTACCAAGATGAAAAAACGGCGGATCCAAACGAGCTCGACCACATGATCAAATCCGTTGTGCCACAACTAGGGGTTAAACCTATTAAGATCACTCGATCCAGCTACCAGCTAAAAGAAGGAGAAATACACCTAGAGTTGACGATAGTAGAAGACTACCACAGGCTTTCTTCACCCGCAGCCAGGTTTTACTACTACAGGGTATTACTAAGGCAAACCGTAACCAACATCCAAAATCATGTGCATCAAGAGATCTTCAGCTTTGAAAATGAAGAGAAAATGCGTATCCGTACCTGGCAGTATCAAATACTCATTAGCGCCTATTTAAACACCATAGACCAGGATCACCTGCCAAAAGCAAGGCAAAACTCTATTTTTCAACTCGAGGGAGATTATAGGATCCCCGATATCTTCAAATTGGTGTCCCAGCACTTGGATGAGATCTTGGTTTTTATCGAAAGAACATTTTTCGTTTTTTTGGATAGGAACACCGAGGTTTCCTACCAGCAACGTTTGACAGTTTGCAAGCGGCACGAAAGGTACATACATGGGCTCCTTCAAAAATTGAAAGTGATATCACTTCCTCCAAGTTTGTACGATACGTTAGTTATGCCGCTCAATAATGTCCTTGGCAATACCTTTTCTCAATGTACCTATCATGTTTTAGAATATCATGAAGAATACATCGTCACTCTTTATCGATTTTTCAAAAACAATCCCGCACCTGATGAAAAGATCGTTACGGAAAAACTTTATTCGCTCAACTTCAATACCCCAAAGCTGTTTCGATATTTAACGCAAAAGATCAAGGTAGATGTAAAGGCTTGTCACACCGTAAGTGACAAACTTATGACGCTTTATTATCATCAAAAGACTTTCAACCAGTTACCGGTTAAAACTTCTCGCTGTTATCATCCTGGGCTCCCTACATTAAAAGATCAAATAAATTCCTGGCTCAAAGAAGAGATCCAGTATTACGAAAGAAAATCCCATGCATTAGTTAAAAAATCTATGCCGGGTCCAGGTGACCAATAAGATCGGCCCTAACATTAAAATGTTTCCGGCTGTCCTAGTTACGTCAAGATCGTTGTGCTTGGTTTTTCAAAAATCGTGGATTATTGCACGATCCCGTTAACTTCAACTAGTCGGCAGGCTTAAGCAAGTGTTCACAGTCATTTTCATGAAGCAGTTGAAGTAGATCCTGCAAACAGCGATAAGTAAAACCAGGGGTTTTAAGCAGATCCGCAATACTGAACTCCAACATCTCTCCTAAGTTATTGAAGTCCATTTCTTGCATGTAGCCGCTCAGGTCTCCCGTAACAGTCAGCTCCTCAGCGGGAGTGTTTAGAATTTTAAGTTCACTGCTCATAGTATTCTGAGTCCTAAAATTGCACTACTAATTCAATTTAACATTAAATATTCCATTTTTTATTTTCTCCTCGGCTTTTTTTTGGAGTTACGAGTATTTCAATGTTGATAAACTGAATTTGGGATAAGAATATTCGAGCCTCTCCAAAACAATAAATTTTGCCCGTTCATTGTGAGCGAGAGATATTTAAAAGGGGATGACAAGGTAAAAAACAGATCGTCATGGCGAGAGGACCATTTTCACGAAAATGCTTGGAGTTGGGATGACAAAATAAAAAACGGATCGTCTTGGCGAGGCTGGCGGTGAGGGTGCTGGGGGCTACGAAGCCATCCCCTCCACGAG
>JANQLQ010000109.1 GCA_028280565.1 Fulvivirga sp. | reverse complement strand
GGCACTGAAGATCGGCCGGCTATTGATAAGTATTTGTGAGTATGCTCCTTCCAATCCATTCAGCCGCACCTGTGTAAAACCACAGTTTTGACAATTGTTTTCTACCCGCACCCCTGGCTGAAAGTTCAAGCCTTCCGAAAGCGCCATCGATTGGGTAGCATTGAATAGCTTCGACCCTAGTACATTCACGATCACGGGAGATTCCGAGCGGTCAAGCTCATATCGTGTAGCACTGACCACCACCTCGTTAAGTTGTAAATTATCTTCAAGTAATTCTACGTCAAGAACAAGGGTTTCCCCGGGCCGTAGGTTTACCTCCTTTGTCAATGTCCTGTAGCCAACCGAGCGGATCTTTATGGCTCCTTTCCCCGCTGGCAGACCGGTCAAAGTAAAAGCACCGTTCACATCGGCCGTAGCTCCTATTTCTGTATTCATGTATTGGATAGATGCATAGGGCAACGGCTGCTTTGAGGTAGTCACTGTGCCGTTTACCGTTGCCTTTTCCTGTGCCACAGTATGAGCACAGAACCATGATATTATTAAAAGTGTTATGGAGTATATTCGCATATGTTTTAAAACTATTTTGACGCAAAAATAACAACTAAAATTAGTTAAGCAAAATTTAATTTTTAGCTTAATCTAAAATTAATATGGGATCAAAATAACAATCCCCCACAAAGACTACTATCGCCACTGCGAGTCCGTTCATTTTCACAAAAATGCTTGAAGTTGGGATGATAAAATAGAAAAACGGATCGTCATGGTGAGTCCCCTAGTCTTAGGTTAAGTGCAACGGTCCTAAGACCCTAAATCACCGAGAGCGTCCGCTCGACGAAGTATTACAGCCTACATTCCATCGCCAAGAACTTGATTTATCCTACCGGTCAAAACAGCAACCATTAAGTTTGTAGGTGATCAATACTAAAATAACCGTTGTCTCAAATAAGGTCGTGAATAAAGTGTCTTGAATGTATAAATTGAAAATTACCGGCTGCATGATAAACCGAGCGGATGCTCTACCCCAACGGTAGGTCTTAGGATCACTGCGCTTAACCTATCAACGTAAATTTTAGCGCTAGAAAGGCCGATCAACTTCTCACTTCCTTATTTTGACAGGTACCAATTCCTCCAAATTCATCGAATTTAATTCAAAGACAAATGCTGCGTTTCATCGAGCAGATCGCGAGATTTAAAGTAAAACATGAAGTAGAAACTATGAATTCATTAAACTCGTAGTTTAATTGTTCTATCGAGGCGAGAATTCGTCATTTTTTGAACTGTTCGATTATGCCATTTTTTGCCCATATCCATAGAGTACTTTTAGTGGCCCTAGGTCTACTGGCTGGGTGCAAAGCTTCACAACCAAAAGCTGATGCTACACCGCAAGCCGAAGCCCCAGCAGTAAATGCGCAGTTTAGCACAAATGGTATGGACAACATGCTCCGGGTACCAGGCACCATCCGGCACGATCTTGAAACCTATTTCGAGGAATACTCCCAGCTTGCCCTGGGGGACGAGGAAAAGCGTGAGGATTATCTTCAAAAAGGGTTAGCGTACTTTCAGAACGCTTCCACCCCAATACTGATCATTGTGAACCAAGTTGATGGTAAAAATATCTATGATAAGCCTACCAATATCGAAAAGTACTTAGATTACCTGAAGCATACCCGGCAGAGCCCACATACGATAAACAATTTTGAGTTGGATGAGGAAGGAAGGATTACAAAACTTGAACTCACCTTGAAACAACGATGATAACCAGAATACAAGTGTGGAGCTGTCTTACAGCGATCTTACTGCTAGCACCCTGGTATACAAAGGCACAAACCGAAGCCGAAGATCATGACCTAGAGTTCGAAGAAAAGCTAAAGATCGACTCGTTGGCCCTAGAGAAAGTAAAAGACCTAAAGGCTTACATCCGGATCATAGGCAGTAAAGAAACCTCCTTTTCAGAGGCTAGCCGCGTGATCGACAGGGCATTAGAACTGTTCAGCGAAGGTAGCGTAGTAGGTGTATCTTCGCTGGGAAGCGACGAGGTGCAGACCTACGAAATGCGCAAGTATTTTGAGCGGCTGATGGCGCTTAACTACGACCAAGTGGAAATAGATTGGTACGATATCCAGTACATCAGTGACTTGGAAATGACCCCAGACGGGAAATACGTAGGGGTGATCACGATCTTCCAGCGGTTCCAAGGGTCCATAGGGGATAAACTCATGTACAAAGACGTCACCAAAAAAGATATTACCGTTTTTGTAGAAAAAAAGCAGATGCAGATCGATGGGGACATCATTGATTTCTGGGATGTGCTTCTTGGTGATATTGTTGTAAGCGAAACTACTTCATGAAAAAGGCATTTTTAATTCTTTCATTCGCCCTCCCGTTGTACGCAACGGCCCAGGTACAAGATGACCTGGATGGAAAGTTTTTAATAGCGGAAACCAAGCAAGTAGGGCAATTTTTCCGACGCTTTAACAGCGAAGAAGGCTTTAAAGGCAAGCGATTTTCCAAACGCGACACCCTCTACCATAGTAAAACTTTACGGCAGTTCTACATCAGCAATGCCTTTGACAAATTTAATCATGGTATAAGCGAAGAGTTGAAAGCTTCTTTCATCGACCAAGTTGTCAATCGGAACCCACAATACCTTGATTTTCACGGGGGTGACTGGTTTGCACAAGTTGACGCCATGTTTAAATACAATGGAAAATTAGAACATGGCATCCTTTTTTTATCCTTGGAAAAAGAGAATAAGGGTTACAAATGGGTGCTGAGCAACATATATTTTTACCCCTTTGTAGAAATGTTTAACACCGTAACGGATGGGTGGAACGACAAAAATTACGGGAAACCTAAAATGAAAAAATACATACACCCGAAAAGTCATGAGCTCCATTTCATTAATTTGAAAAGTGCTCTAAACGATACCGATGTATTGGAAGATTATATCAAAAATGATCATCAGCCTGATTTTTTGACCTTGTTTATCTTCGAAATGAAACGAAAAAAATTAGCGTTACAATCGATCAACAAAGTCAAATTTCACTTCTTCCAAATCAATAATTGGTATTTTGAATTGGCCAAGATGCGGAGAGATTCAAAAAATTCCGGCTGGCTGATATCGGACATTGCTTACGTTTCTGAAAAAGATAAAAACCTCTTGAAGCAGTATGTTTTCATGAGAAAAAATGCAGTAAACCCATAAACACCTAAAACCTAACCACTATGATCCGGCGCTTAAGATATATAGTATTCAGCTTACTCTTATGCCCAACCCTTTCGTGGCCTTCTTTAGCCAGCAGCCATGAACCCACTGCAGGCGTTGTGCAGGATAATGTAGAGAGCTTAGTTTCTTTTGTGGAAATGTTGTTTAACACGGTAGGTTCGCAACAGGCCAGCCTAAGAGAGAAGAATACCGTAATTGCCCAAACCTACCTGAAGGCATTTGCCAGTACCAATGCAAAAATCGAAGATGACCTTCATGAAAGGGATGTGATCATCAACAAAGACGTACAGAATTACTTAAGGGATCTCGATATCTTTTTTAAGAATGCAACATTTGATTTCGAAGTACAAGGGGTTGAGTCCTTGCAAAATGCCAACGGCCAAAGCTACCTTAAAGTAAAAACCATCCGAAAGCTACAAGGCACTAATTTCAATAACGAAAAAGTGCAAAACGAGATGGAACGCTTTATCGAGGTAAACATCGATGAAACCAACGGGGAGTACAAAATTGCCAGTATTTACAATGTAGAGACCAACAGCCGCCTCACCCTCGGGCAGTGGTGGAAGGATCTTTCTTTTGAATGGAAAGTCATTTACCAGCGTAAACTTCAATCAGAGATCGGTATAAGTGATGTTCGGCGTCTTTTCGGGATCAATGAGATTGACATATCTTACAATCGCTATATACAAACGCTAGAGCCACTGAATGTATTGGTCAACCTTAAAAAACTTAACCTATCGAATACGACTGTACAAGACCTTTCTCCTTTGTATGGCCTGAGCAACCTGGAGGAATTACACCTCTCCAACACTACTGTTAAAAACCTGGATATGGTGAAAGAGTTGCCCAGCTTGAAAATACTAAGTTTTGAAAGTACAGACGTGGCCGATATCACGCCCTTATTGGGGCTTACGCAGGTGCGTAAGATCATATGTACGGATACTCGCTTGTCGCAAGAAGATATTGACTTGCTACGTAAAACACTGCCAAACTGTGAGATCATCGCCGAATCAGTGACGCTAACCAAATGGTGGAAATCACTGGACGCGGAATGGCAAAGTATTTTTCGTGAAAACGTGACCATGCTTAAGCTGGAACCTAATGCTGAAGAACTGGCCCAGATCAGTGAGCTAATATCACTTGACATTAGCGGAAAGAAACTCGCCGACCTATCCCCTGTAGGCATGATGAAAAACCTGGAGGTACTCAAGGCGGCCAAGACAAGAATATCATCCATCGATGTACTTAGCAAACTATCCAATTTAAAAAAATTGGATATCAGCAACACCTTCACCAGTGATATGAAGCCGATCATGAACCTCCCGCAGCTTGAATATTTAAATGTAGATTATACCAATATAGAAGATGACCAGGCCACCCAATTTATAGTGGAGCATCCTAACGCACTGGTAGTATTTAACTCTAAAAAATACGTACCGATCTGGTTAAAGATCAGTGAAGAGTGGAAATCTACTTTCAAAAGACTGATCGGGTATGAAAGTCCCCAGTCTCCCTCCTTGGACAAGCTTTTCGAGATTGTGAAGATAAAACAGTTGGATATAAGTGAGCGGCAAGAGCTGCAGGACCTACAAGGGCTGGAAATGCTGCCGGCACTGAGAAAGCTCAACATATCCAAGCTGATGACCATCAGCGACCTAAAACCCATTGTCCATCTTCAAAACCTAGTAGAATTAGACTTTTCTTATAATCCTGTAGAGTCGATAGCGCCACTGGAAAAGCTATCACGATTGGTTTCGATCAATATGGAATACACCAAAGCATCGGACCTTTCCCCTTTAGCTACCTTGCAAGATCTAAAGTCCATAAACGTATCCGGCACGCGTGTTAAGAACTTAAACGCTCTACGTGATGCAGAAAAGCTCGAAGAAATAGAATGTCATAACACGGCGATCACAAGCCTCACCCCTTTGATCACCCTACAGCACTTAAGTAAACTCTCTTGCTATAATACAAAGCTGGCAGAAAAGGAGGTGAATAACTTTAAAAAAAGCCGGCCAAATTGTAAAGTGACTTTTTATTAAGGCGATACTCTCCCCTAATTGAATGTGCTACGTGCACAATTCGTGTAGCTCTATGATCTAGGGGCCTGAGCATTGGGAATTCCTGTCCAAACAGCCGCTATATCTTACATGCAGGTTTGGGCCGCAATAAACCATTTAACTGGCTAATTGAATACATTGACTTAAATATATACAACCAAATCACCCATTAAGCTTCGAAAAATACCATTTTCTTATGTTTGTCAGCAAGCATAAGGAATAGATTCTTTTTTACCCCTTTTCTTGTATATCTTTCTACTGAGAAACCTGAGATATCGTGTCATAGGCTTGTATGATATGTATATTAAAATAAACCCTCATTACTATGATAGATCAATGCATAAATGCCGTATTCCAGCGAGAGCAGCGTGTTTTCATCCCGGGTTTTGGGGCTGTAATATACTCTGAGGCTACCGACCGCTCCTATTTCAACGAACACCTCACCCTAGACGACGGCAAAGTACTCGAAGAAATACAGCGACAGCAGCACATGGACTTGGAAGAATCCAAAAGTGCACTCTCGAACTACATTCAATCCCTTCAAGAAACCATTAAGGATAAGGGATATTATTTTATAGGAGGTATTGGCTACCTGGCCATAGATGAACGTGGTGACTTGGCCTTATCTAAAACCAAAGAGGACATCTTACCCGAAGGAAATGACCTGCAAGAAGAGAGCAGTTTTGAACAAGAAGAACCTTTTAACACTCCTGTCCCAAATGATGAAACAGGGACCGCAGCTGATATAAAAGAAGAAGAAACGTTCCAGGAGCCCGCCGAGGATCTTTCACCCTCTTATGAGACTGCTGTAGAGGAGGAAGATACCGAATTGGAAAAGTTCGAAGAAGAAAAACCGAACTATAACACCATCCTTTCGGAAGAGGATGAAGGGGTACAAGCGTATTATGTTCGAAAAGCGAAATTCGAAAAAAAACGACCTGCTTTCAATGCTTTATGGATCTTTATACCGCTTTTGATCCTGGGGTTGGTAGCCTTGTATTATTTCCAAATCTATAAGAAGGATCAACATGCAGGAAATACGCCATCTGCGGAGACGGCAGAAGCGTTAGAATCACAATCTACGGCACACGACATTGAAAATACGGCTGAGAAAAACGAAGAACCTGTAGAACATGAAGTTTCACAAACCGAAGAGCCCGAAGCCGCAAGTCCCAAAAAAGAAGAAACTACGGGAAAAAGTCCCAACAACAATAGTGATAGACCACGAAAAAATCTCGAGGTCAAAACGCTACCGGTGTTGGAGCAACACTCGTCCGACCCGCGGGTATACAGTTTAATACTAGGCAGCTTCAAACATGAACCGTATGCAGACCGCTTCGCAAACCGGTTGAATAACCAAGGATTAGAGGTGAGCAAGTTCTTAGGGAATGACAACTTTTACTTTGTCGGGTTTGAAAAGATCAAAGGGAAAGATAATGCGCTTTCCTTACTGGCGGATATGAGGAACCAGCGAGAGCCCTATGCATGGATTACCAGGAAGTGATCATTTTTTTTCAATACTTACAGCCAGGTCCGGATCGTGTTCTCTACCCCATTTTTTGCCGATCCGGATTCTTTTTTCTATAGCCATTTATAGTAGGTAGCCGGCAGCTAATTCCCTGTCGAATTTCTCAACTTAAGAAAACGGGAGGCAATATTTGAAATCAGAAATAGGAAGGATTGACGGATTTAATCAATAGGTCTAAACTTCTAAAACCAGGGGTAACACTCTACAGGAATCACGGGAAAATGATCCACCATCTACTACCCCACCGATAACAAAATTATTCACTGGATTTAGCTTTTAGAAAGGGCATCGATTTTATAAATTCGCTGGCGTAAGCAACGTTATATTATGTTATCTTCTATCGACCCTACCCAGTCCAATGCATGGAAAGCACTGGAGCAACATGTAAAAGAAAACCGATCCAAAACGATCAAATCATACTTTGAAAGCGACGCAAAGCGTTTCGAAAATTTTTCGATCACGTTTGAAGATATCCTGGTCGATTATTCTAAAAACCGTATCAGCCAAGAAACATTCAATCTTTTGATCGACCTGGCACAGGAAACCGGGGTGAAGGAGGCCATACAAGCTATGTTTTCTGGGGAGAAGATCAACCAGACCGAGGGCCGCTCCGTACTCCACGTAGCCCTTCGGAACCCCGCAAATAATTCTCTCCTTGTAGATGGACAAGATGTAATGCCCGCCGTAGCGGACGTACTCGACAAGATGCGGTCTTTTAGTGAAAAAGTGATCAGCGGCAGCTGGAAGGGATATAGTGGAAAAGAGATCAAGAGCATTGTAAACATAGGCATCGGCGGTTCCGACCTAGGCCCGGTTATGGTGACCGAAGCCTTGAAGCCCTACAAGGTCCCCCATATTGATACCTATTTCGTTTCTAACGTAGACGGTACCCATATCAGCGAGATCTTGAAAAAGGTGGACCCGGAAACTACCCTTTTTATGATTGCCTCTAAGACTTTCACCACCCAAGAAACCATGACTAACGCACACTCTGCCAGGAACTGGTTCCTTGCAGGAGAGGGTACGGAGGAAGATATCAAAAAGCATTTTGTCGCTATCTCAACAAACGCGGAAGCTGTAGCCCAATTCGGGATTGATACCGGGAATATGTTCGAGTTTTGGGATTGGGTAGGTGGCCGTTATTCACTATGGTCAGCGATTGGTCTTTCTATTGCCTGTTCCGTGGGTTTTGATAATTTTCAAGCGTTGTTAGAGGGCGCCCATGCCTTAGATGAGCATTTCAGAACGGCCGCAATGGATCAGAACATACCAGTAATTTTGGCCCTGCTAGGTATATGGTATAATAACTTCTATGGTGCCGAATCGCAGGCATTGCTTCCATACGACCAGTACATGCACCGGTTTGCCGCCTATTTCCAGCAAGGAGATATGGAGAGTAATGGGAAGTATGTAGGCAGGAATGGAAAGAAGGTAAGTTACCAAACAGGCCCGGTCATTTGGGGAGAGCCCGGCACTAACGGCCAGCATGCCTTTTACCAACTAATACACCAAGGGACAAAACTCATCCCGTGTGATTTCCTGGCCCCTGCGATCTCCCAAAATCCAATCGGTGACCACCATGATAAGCTCATGGCCAACTTCTTCGCCCAAACAGAAGCTTTGATGAATGGCAAAAGCGAAACAGAGGTAATACAAGAATTACAGTCGCAGGGACTGGACGAAAGCGAAGTAACACGCCTCACACCTTTCAAGGTATTCGAAGGAAATCGTCCTACCAATTCCATTCTTTTCAAAAAACTGACCCCAAGAACACTGGGGAGCCTTATCACGATGTACGAACATAAAATATTTGTACAAGGCATCATTTGGAATATTTACAGCTTTGACCAGTGGGGCGTAGAGCTCGGAAAGCAATTGGCAAAAAAGATATTACCGGAACTAGGTGACACCACGGCCATCTCCAGCCACGATGGGTCTACCAATGGACTTATCAATACGTTCAAGGAGTTACGTTCGTAGTGCACAAAGAATTTAAATAAAATAGCACTGGATAACCCTCATCAAAAACGAAAAAAACCTTCTTTATCGTCATTCCTGCCGGCCTTGCAGGGTGAGCGATATGCGAGAGCAGGAATCTGCTGTGTCGTTGGACGTAAACCTTTTTTTGAGTGTACTGGGTTTTCGTTTCACGATTTCGCAGATTCCTTGTCACGCCTAGCCTAACGCACAGGCTGCAAGGAATGACGATATTATAAATAAGGAATGACGTTCTTAGGTATAGGTTTTGGATGGATTTAGCACAGGATATGGATCACCTATCCTTTGCAACTCGCTGGCACTAGGTTTGAAACTACAAGCCTTATTATCAATGACTTAAATCTGGAAAAGTAGTCCTAGTGAGGTGTAATTTTGTGGTTTAGTCCTGTTCTTTAACCTACTGGCAATCAAAATGCCATCTTGTTTATAGGTGTAATTTGCAACCAGGATCTATATAATCTAACCGTATTTCTATAGCGAGCTCACGTTTTTACATGGTGGATTGTGGCCGTGCAGTCCAAGCGTGTCCAAGTTGTTTTTTTATCACCAGGGTGGTCCCTTCGTCGGTATCTTCCCGAGTAATGGTTAGCTGTTCGCCAAATGCTTCTCCAATGGCTTTGACAATGCCTATGCCCAGGGCAATCATCTTTCTCGGAGAGTTATATTCGAGTTTGAGTTCATTGCCTGAGATCCTGGTAACCACAAGCTTGGGCGTATCCACGTTGGGATCCGCCGTTTTCAGGGTCTTGTGGATGTATTCTTCCGTGTTCTCAATGATTTCGAGCGCTGTCCATCCCGGGACGATGGTAAAGTTGAAAAGCTGGATGAGCTTTGGGCCCATGTGTTTACCAAAGGCTTCCAATACATCGTCTCTTTCCAATCCAAAATGATCTTGAGCCAATGCTACAAACTTTTCAATATATTCGTCAGGGTATTTCCGGGTAGGTGAGAATATTACATCTTCTAAACCCGCCTCTTTTTTCATTTTCAACCATGTCTCTCCTGAAGAAATATCTATAACAAAGTCTTGAAGTTTTTGAAAAATTAAGCCATGCATAGTTGCAACTTTACAGGAAATATAGATTTAAAATAGTAAAGAAACTATTAAAACTAAGATAGAAATCAGCGCCATGCAAGATAGACGACCAAGCATTTTCTTGCGTTCTTTCTCTATACATGATAATTTGTGCTTTGCGTTCATTCGTTTTACAATACTGTCTGTGCTCATGACGATTTTATCTAGTGAAGCAGATGCTTTATTAATGTAATCTACGGCAGCACCTTCCTTTATCATGTTTAGAGCACATACGATGTCATTTTGACCGGATATGAAAATCTTGGGCACATTCTTAATTCTCTTGGCGATATCCAAACCATTATAATGGCTATTTCCCAAATGATAATCTATCACAGCCACATCATGAGATTTAGCCGGGGTATTTAAGAAGGTATCCGGATCATTAAAAACAGTCACTTCGTATTGCTTGTTTTGCCCCAGCTTCCAGTACAATAATTCTGCGAAGAATTCATCATCTTCTATGATCGCTATTTTTATTTTCCTTTTCATCCTATTACACATTTTTCTTCAACAATACATTTTGTGCGGTCAGCTCTTGTTCTATGTGGAGGAGCTTTTTATGCTCGCCGCTGGATCTGCTTAACTTAACTATGGTGATCAATTCTGTCAGCCAGGTGGCAAGGATGACGATCACAACCATTGATGACTTTAGGTCCACACTCGTTTTATGGAGTATTATGGCAAGTCCGATCAAGGCTAAGTTGGCCGCATACAAGACCAAAGATGACCCAAGGTGTGATAAGCCTAGTTTGAGTAATAAATGGTGAATATGGGTCTTGTCTGCTTTAAAAGGTGAGCCTCCGCTTACTATCCTTTGGACAAACACCCGGATCGTATCAAAAACGGGAAGTATCATTATACCTACTACGATGATCATAGATGGGTTGCCATTATGACTCCCTACATGTAAGAACTTGATGGCCAATACCGCTAGGCTGAAACCAAGCACCAAGGAGCCGGTATCTCCCATAAAGATTTTGGCGCGGTTAAAATTATACCTCAAAAATCCAAGAACCCCGCCTGCTAAGCTCGCCGCAACGATGGCAAAAGCCAAATTTTCGTTTTGCAGGAACAACAGCGTAAAGACGACGAGGTTAATAAAAGAAATACCTCCTGCCAAGCCATTAATTCCATCAAGAAGGTTGAGGGCATTTGTAATACCGGCAATCACGAGGATGGTCAGGGCGTATTGATAAAAAATATTTATTTCATAAATGCCTAATAATCCGTGCAAACTTGTGATCCGTATCCCGGAATACGCGATAATGAACGAAAGACTAAGCTGAATGAAGAGCTTACGAGAAGCTCTTATCTCGACCAGGTCATCCCTGAGGCCTACTATAAAAAGAACCGTAATTGTACCTATAAAAACAGGCACTTCAGAAGGAAATGTCATTTGGCCCCAATACCACGTCAGGATGGAGCTAACAGAAGCGATGAATATTCCAACGCCTCCTAGTGTAGGCGTTGGGATTATGTGTGAAGCCCGGTGGTTTGGAGTATCCAGCAGCTTTTTCTTTTTTGTCCAATAAATAATAAAGGGTGTAATAAGTATAGAGATAAACATTGCATAAATCCCAGCAAAATATATCACAGGTGGTATCCAAATTTTCATGACTCTATGTTTTTGCTTTCAAAAAATTTTGCTCACAACTCTTCATAAAAGAGCCTTGATCTTTTTAAGTGCCCCAGGCCCTGCCCGATCAAATAGGTTTCCTCTAACCTGGAGATCTTCGAACGAACGGAACTTTTTTGGTAGTCATGGTCAAAACAATAGACCAGCTGTGCATATTTTTGGGCAATGATGGACCACGTGTATTTTTTATCGGCCACCAATTTCAACGCTTTTTTGACCGTCGTGTATTGACTTAGGGAAGTGGTTTCCAATAACTGTTGCAGCGACGACTCGTCTTTAAAAAAGAGCGCTTTGTCCTCGGTAGTTGCCCTGTTGTATGATACATCAAAAGCAATAACGGGTAGATTAAGATACATAGCTTCTACTAGGGAAGGATTAGTACCACCCGCACTGTGCCCATGGAGATACACATAGCAGTTAAACCGTATTTTGTCCAGCTTTTGCTGGTCGTAGATGGGGTCTAACAGGTGAATGTTTTCAAACTGTGAGAACTTTTCAAAAAGTTCGATGCCATACGCACTGTTTTGCCAGTTTCCGATCATCACTAAAGTCTTAGAAGGTAACGCGGCAAAAGCGTTAAGAATAATGTGCACGTTGTTTTCTGGCTCTATGCGACATACCTTGAAAGCATAGGGGTATTTAAGGAAATCGTATTCTACATAATCCGATTTGATAAGTTTTACTTTCTGACAGTGATCACCACCGTATTCAATTTGGTGGCTCAGTGTTTTATAGTACATGGCTGTGTATCGCTTGATGGCGGCATTATCGGTAACATCGGCATCCGAAAACTTTACCGCCAGCCTTTCTGAAAGCTTTAAGAACTTTTTTACCGGTTTAGACCACTTATCCCGTCTCCACTCTAAACCATCGATGTTGACAATCACTTTTTTGCGAGTAAAAAGCTTAATTACCGGGATAAAAATACCTCCCGACACGCCCAAGACGATCAATACGTCAGCAAAGAATAACGCATGGATCATAGATGCTATATCATAAATGATGCTTTGTATACCATTTGCGCTGAAGGGCAAATAAATAAGCCTCGCTCCATTCCAATAGTTAACTCTTTCTTCCTTTTTATAAAGGACCTTGCTGCAGTATACTGACAAGTGAAAGGTTTCCTCCAAATTTTTAACCAAATGATGAGCCAGGGTTTCAAATCCTCCATACCTTGATGGAACTCCCGCTGTGCCTATGATCGCTATCTTTTTCTTCCTCATGATTCCCTTGTTTACCATAGTCGTGTTAAAAATTAAACCAAAAGAATTAAATTACTGATATACAGCTATTTAAGTATTTCATAATGTTCATTCAATCTCCCATCGAGATGTATTTCTCGCGTAGAGAAAAGGGCATGTTTGATTTTTTGATGGAATCTCCCCGGTGAGAAATCCTTTGAAAAGCTTAAAGCGTTTTCAGAAAGCCGGTGATAAAGATCCTTACTGGCTTCCAGTTCATGAATTTTTTCAACGATTGCCCCGACATCTCTTGGATCCATTTGGTACCCGTTCTCGCCATGGTTGACCAACTCTGTGATACCCCCTACAGGTGGCACAATGACAGGTAATCCATAACTCATGGCTTCCAGCGCCGTTAGACCAAAGGTCTCTACCCATTGGTCCGGGAGCGATAAGTTAAGGACCAAGCTAGCTCTTCGGTAAAATGGGTGAACATCGGACTGTGAGGGAAACAATGCCAGGTTACCCGGTATATCTTCATGCAAAAAGAACGTATGGATCTCTTCTTCGCTGGCATTTAATACCAATTCAAACTGTAACCCGGGGAGCTGCTGTGCAACCCGGACAAATTCTATCACTCCTTTATAGGCTTTTAAAGAGCATAACATCAATACCGTAAAGGATTGCGAGCGCACAACCTTCGCTTTATTTGCCTTTTCCAGGAAATCCTGGGATAAAGAATTGTAAATCACTTCAGACCTTTCGGTATCCGTTTCTTCTTGGTCCAGTAAGTACCGTGATACATGTATCTTTTGATCGGCGGCCCAATGGGCAATACCGAAGAGAAAACGCTTGAAAAGTTCAGGTTTGATTGATGTCTCATGAATGTGATAGACGACACGTTTTCCCATAAGCTTTCCCACCAGGCCCGCCCCGAAGGGCAATACGGTGTTCACATAAAAGATGACCTGCTGGTTCCTATATTGGAGCAACCGGAACATCAAATTCAGTTGTGACCACAAAAAATTGAAAAGAGTGACCCATTTGAACCGGCTCCATCGGTAAGAAAAATAGTGATAGTTTACCCCCTTTTTACCTGATAAAAAGCCCTTGTCCCCATTGCGGCTGGTAAACAGGTCAACGGTATAGCCTTCCTGTACTAATCCATCAATGGCTTGTGATAAGACCTTTGGGCTGCCACTAAAATCATTGAGCAGGTGAAAACATACGATTTTATATACCGTCTTATGCATGATTTATCAAGGTATAGTCCATTTCAGCTCCTATATTTTTTTGACATACCTTGTTATAAACAAGGTCTAATCTTGGTGACCGCGTGTTCCAGTCAAATTTATCGTCGAACCTTTTTCGCGCCGCTTTTGACATCCGGTCAAACAGAGTTTCGTTACCATATAGTTGGTTAAGGCCCTTGGCCAGATCACATACCGTCGCTTCCGGGTTGGAAACGGGTGCTTTGAAGCCGCATTCATTCGTAATAAATTCACCAGGGCCGTAGTTATCCAAGCAAAGCACCGGGAGTCCATGTGACATCGCTTCCGCTACTACCATACCAGCGCCTTCATGAGAGGGGAATAAAAAAGCCTTTGACCGGGCATAATATTCTGTGAGCTGGGATCGGTCCATCCATTTTTTAAAGATGACCGCCTTGGTTACACCAAGTTTTTGAGCAAGATCCCATAGTCTTTCTCTTTCCGGGCCATCGCCAATGATGTGGAGCATTACATTTTTACGATTTTCGATAGGAAGGTCAAAATAAAACCGGGCAAAAGCTTTTAAGGTGAGGTCAAACCCTTTCAAAGCAACGAGTCTCCCAATGGAGAGCACATGGAAACCCTCTCTCGGCCGGTCAGTCCATGTAACATGCTCTGATGCTACCGAGGGCATCAAGCTTATTTTACCAGCGTATTTTGGGAAAATTTCCTTTACAGAAGAATTCATGGCCCATATGTGACGGGCGTTTTTCAGTGTCAGTTTCAAGAACGGATCAAGCTTCCAAAAAACCTGCTTGAGGCTCCAAGTCGCTAAGTCCTTCCACAGCGCTTTTTTACCATAAAATGGATCGAGGTATCCCGCCGGGATCTTGGGGTGATGGCCAATAGGTCCCCACACCATCGGCTTGCCCAATACCCAGAGAAAGCTGGGAGTCCAGTCATTGTGAAAGTTGACATTGTGGCTGATGTCAAATTTGATGCCTTTTAGCCCTATAAAAGCAGGTAGAAAGAACTGCCACAGGTAGAAATACAACATGGCTCCTCTTGAACCTTTTTTCCAAAATCTCATCCAATACGGCAGATCATAATAGAGAAAAGAAATATTATGATAAGCCGGGCCAGGATGTTCCAAGAGATACTTTTCTATGTGCTCCCGGTTGTTTTTCCGGGTCACGGCATAGACTCGGTTGTTTTTAGCCATTTGACGTACGAAGTTCCATCCCATACCGTCTTCTGAGCCTTTGTAGGGGTTGAGGGCATAAGTAGTTGCTAATATCGTTTTCATAATTTTTTTAATTTCGTGTGATCAGGCAACTTCTTTGAAGTTTACCGGGATTGATTTTAATGCTTTGGCAGGTACACCTCCGATAACGGAATGGGAGGGCATATTTTTAGTGACCACAGCGCCAGCCGCGATCACGCAGTGATCGCCAATGGTCACCCCATCCAGTATGGTGACCTTAGAACCGATCCAGCAGTTTTTACCGATTTTAATCCCTTGCCTGCTCACCCCTTGTTCCCTGATCAATAGTTTTTCATCTTCAAAATGGTGGTTTTCAGGATGGCAGCTAAAATACTGCCCGATGATACAGTCGTCCCCTATTTCCAGGCCGCCACCGCCGCCTAGGTAGGCATATTCCCCGATCCCTACATTATTCCCTATGGTGATGTGACTCCCGATATGGTTAAAAGAGGTGGAAATAATGATGCGACTAAAAGCTCCAATGCCTACATGATCCCCGAGAACCAGTTTCCCTCTTCCCAAGGCATTCAAGTAGACATAATCTTCGACCTTGACCCATCGCCCTAGTTCCATATTGGCAGCATGGAAGAATTTTACTTTTCTTCCCAGCATCAGCATGTTAGGCTTTTTGAAATGCAGTAGCCTTTTCCAACCCCTCACGATGTACCAGCCTTTTTCCAAAAATAGGCCTATTAACATCCAAAGGGTTATAGAGGGGTCGAATTGGAAATTCGGATTCCTCTTTTGTATAATGACTTCTAATATCCTTTTCATCTCATGTGCTTTTTAATCCATACTTTAGTTGTGCAGGTTAGCAGGATAGAAAGCTCTTCCGTGTGTCTTCTATCGTTTTTGATGGAGTCACTAAGCCGCTGCTTGGATCGTCTTCATTACTTCTTCCAAGGTTTGGCTGATTTCGTTGTTTTCAATTTGTTTGAACACTGATTTTTTGTACTGCCGGTCATAATGCCGGAACAAATCACTATACTCTTGTGTCAGCGAGGTAATGGTATCTGCATTGAGCTCTTGCTTTCTTGCCAATATAACCCCGGGTTTGGCGTAAAGGAAGAAGTTGAATTTAGGCTTAATAATCAGCCTGCAACAGGCTTTCATGATCCATTTCGGCAGTACTATATTGGTGCGTTTAGCATCGCTGATAAAGTCATAGTAATACCGGTCATAAAGCACGATCTTCCCTCTCATGGTGTACTTGATCTTGACGATAAACTGCCCAATCAAATAATCCAGGAGGTAGTAAGAAAACCTGGCTATGGAACTAACAAAAGAAGTATTGCTTCCTGACCTGGGCAATGCATCTACACTTCGCTGTTCCGCTCCTTTTCGGCCGTACTTATAGGCGCTGAGTATGGGCAAAAGGGAGGGCCGATGTCTCAAATAAACGATCTGCTTTCGATACTTTTTACGCAATTCGGATTTGACCTTTTCGATGACCGTAGTCTTGCCCGCACCGTCTACACCGCTAAAGGTGATCACAAACCCATTTCCTAACATACGATCTTTGATGACGTCCACGGCATAATGAAATTTGTTCATGATGCTTTTGAATCCCCGGTTTTTTACCCGCATTACTTGTAACAGCTCATGGGGAGTGGTTTCAAATAATTGAACTGCTAATGTCGAGCGACCAATTTGTAGGCTGGCACTTAAATAATCACTGAGTTGGTCCTGTTCCGCCTTGTCCAGTCCTAAGTATTTATCCATGTACCTGTTGGGAATATCGCTTCCGTTAAGGCGATAAAACAGGAGTATATACGCCAGGTCGTGTTTAGGATGTACACACTTTACAGCGCCCACGGAGATACAATGATCCAAAACCTCTTCAGCAGGAAGTATTTCCCAATGTTTCCTTTTGAATTGATAGATAAAATCCAGGCTGAGGTAGGTGTTATCTTGAAAAAAGATCTCCACGGTTGTCATGAAGCTCTTATGCCTGGTAATGACTTGCTGGATGTATTGCTGTGAACGGATCCATGTGAAGACACTTTTGACGTCCCTCCTATCCATGACCAGGTCGATGTCCGAATTTTCCGGTAAATCGGTCAGCTTTTCATGAAGAAATTTGAGCAGGCCGTACCTCCTGTCTTGCATCTCTACAGCAAACTGCGACAGGAAGAATTGGCGATGTGTTTCGGCGGTCTTCCTTGCCATCAAATTTTCTAGCGCCACGTGCCAGCACTCCACCAACCAACCTGCCTGTACATGCAAGTGAGATTGACGATGATACAAATCCAGGTAATAGCAGGTGTTGATCAAAAGGTACAATTTGAGATGTAGTGTCACATCAATATCGTGTTCGCAGATGTATTGCTTTACCGTATCCATTTCGAGTACTTTGATCAATGCGTCATGGACTTCGGGGAAAGATTGATGCTTGATCAAAACGCCGGATTGAAACAAAAAGTGAAAAAGATCATAGAGTACGGGCATATGGTGCTCCGCCAGTTCCCAATCGTACACGGATAATTGGCTTCCATTCACATAGCCATTCCATGGAGTAAAATCCTTATGGGCCAATGACGTCATGAAAGTACCTGCGGCCGGGATAGTTTCCAGTAGTTGGTACATAAGTTGGATCACGGATTCGCATTTGGGAAATCTTATGTCCGCGACCAAACCGTCCAGTTTGTCTTTGATCACTTTCTTTATCGTCCTTAATTCCTGTTTGGAAGCACTCACTTGGTAGAGTTCCACCAGTGTATCGGCATGTATTGGGGTAAATTCATTGGAGGTGACAGAATGCTTGCTTTTCAAATTGGAAAATATACCATACTGTGGGTGTGGTTCAGCGTTAGGCAACTGCCATTTTTTGAGGTCGAATGATCTAAGCTGTTGTAGAAAGTTCTTCTCATTTTGGATAAGAGCCGCACTGGCATCGGATATAGGAACTTTGACGAAAGAGATGGTCTTCCCGCCCTTGTTTAGCTCAATCAACACTTTTCGATTGGGGCCCGTGGTGCCTGTAAAAATCGTATAGTGGTCAAAGGTGCCTTCCCATTGCAGGGCCAGTGGCTTAGAAAAGTAGAGGGTAAATTCACCGGATACTATCCAGCGGTGACATCTTAACCGGTGCAACCCGGTGAGCGCTACTCTCAAAAGCCTGGCTTTGATCCCCTTTGCATTATAGAAGGAAAGGTAAGTAGGCTTGGTCAGCCCTTTAGGAAAGATCCACCGGATGGTGCCATCCGGGTTGTTGATGTACTGGAAAGACACGGACCGGTGGCGAGGCTTACTTAATGTTTTTGTACTAATGACATAGTCATCCGACATTTCACCCGCAAAAAAGAGTTGGCGAATAAGCTTTAAATCTGAACGATGAATAGTAGATCCCATAATTGTTTCTTTACGCTATTACTCGATCTTCCAATATCGTTCCTTACGCATAAGTGACTGTTTTACTGGTGTTTATGAATGATGTTAGTTTTGCAAGGGTCTCTTTTGGAGAGTTTTTTTCTTTTTGAGAATTAATTTTATCGGCGTTTTTCTAGCTGCAAAGCCCTCTCCCTGAGGCTAAGCCGGGGATTATACTCGAAAACAAACAGCCAGGTCAATAACTGCCAGAATAGGATGCCGTAGTTTGTTTCTCCAAAAATCCCAAACTCGGTAAATGAGTTGATGAGAATAGGAATGAACAACCCGGTAAAATAGGCTTTGTCCGTTTTATTTTTAGACAGGGTAAAGGCCCTGATCGTGAAGGTCATTTGTAAGAGCACGATAAAGAAACCTACAAACCCAAGATTCATTAATACTTGAATGAAGGTGTTATGGGTCATTTTCCCTGCATAGGTATGTACACTTTGGAAGGCTTCTGTGTAGGCTATGCGCATGTAACCAAAACCAAACCAGGGTTCTTTCGGCAACCCTTCCGTTAACAACGCCTTCCAGAAGGGTAACCTGCCGGTCATGCTCAAAACTTCCTCTATATCTCCTTGCTTGATGAAGATGGTTTGTACAATGACCGGGATCGCTAAGATCCCTGCTACATACACTGCCATCTTGAGTTTGGCACTGTCGGATTTATTGATAAAGTAGAATAAGATCAGCATAAAGCCGATCATCGATGACCTCGAACCTGTCAGGACCAGGGCGTAAAGTATGACCAGCAGCATGCCTAGGTTTTTCCATCGACTGGCACCCTCGACCAATTCCATGATGCAGCATGCGATACCCACTACGGCTAACATGCCCAGCTCGTTGGGATTCATGAGGTAGCCTCCCAATCGCGCTACCTCGCCTCCATGCGTGAGCCGGAAAAACTGGTCGGGAGCAACATATTTTCCTATAATGAATGCCAACTGGATCATAAAAATGGCTGGGGCAGTCAGCCGGCCCAACCTAAAACCATGGTTAGAATAGCAATGCCTGGCCAGGATAAACGTTTGGATGTACTTCCACGCAAAAACAAAGCTTTCAATATTCATCACCAGTTGCAAAAGAGAGTATCCCGGGTTAGTAGAATACAGCAGGGACATAAACCCCATGAAAAGGTAGAGCCCGTAGAAGAATGGGGCCAGTGTATTTTCCTTCGTAAAGGAAGCAACACGATTCCGGGTTTTTACCTGGTGATACAAGTAAAATATCCAGGCGGTCATCGCCGTTCGTATGACTACTTTAAGCGCCCGTGTTATAGCTATATTTTCAGTGAGGGTAAAATATCCCGTGATTTTAAACAGCAGGATGATCATCAGTATCACCGGGATACGTTTTAGAAATCGGTCGGTATTTGAAACCTGTTGGATCAATTTCTTGTATTCAAGTGATACTGGATACGTGGGAGTATGTACGATCAACCGCGGATTGATAGACTTCCATCAATGACCGGGAAATGTGCTCCCAATCAAATTCTGATTCTACCATTTTCACCGCATTACGTTTCCACTGTAAAATAGATTGGTCTTCTACTTTGTCCCTAATGACCCTCATGGCATTTGAAATATGTTGCACATCATTGCATTCCATTCCTATCCCGGCCTGGTGCTGTTGGATGTATCCTGCCATATTACTTTCTTTGCTTACTACACAGGGCACGCCTAGGCCGCATGCCTCCAGCACCGAACCGGGTAGGCCTTCATTTCTTGAAGGCTGAAAGAAGGCATCCGCTTGTGACATGATATTGAGTTTGCTTTGGCCAAATTGTTGGTCCCAGAAAACTACGCTAGGCATAATTTCCAGTTTCCGCGCCATTTGTTTGAGCTTATCCACCTCACCCCCTCCTCCTATGATCCAGAGTTCACCTTTTCGTTGGTTTTTACTCAAAAAAATCGCAAAAGCTTCGAGTAATAAGTCTAATCCTTTGGTTTCAATGTCTATTCTCCCGATGAAACCAAAAACGGGCGTACTGTTTTTCTTAAGAACGCTCGCTTCAAAGATCAAGTCTTGTGTATGCTGTCCGTTAGGGATCAAGACCGTTTTTGCACCGGGAACTAGTTTTTGTGTATTCAATTCTTCACTAAGACCAATGCTATGCACGGCGTAGGAGTGTGAACTGATGTACTTTTCGAACAACTGGAAGTAGACTTTTTTGATCCATTTGTTCCTCATCATGGCTTTAGCATTGTAGGCGCCATGAGGAGTATAGATGAAGGCTTTCCCGAAAGTCTCCAGGTAACGTGCCACATGGAAAAACTCTGGTATAAAGCCGCCATGAATATGAAAAACGCCCTCTTTAACGTTTTGAATGGCCTCGATCAATTTATGATCCAGCCTCCATTTGTTTTTATGGGCCCGGAACAGGCGAGTGGTGTAGTTTCTCCCAGGGTAATTCTTTTCCAAGGAATACGTGATCCCCCAAACTTCTGCCTGGTAGTTGAGATGCGCCTGGGCGGTAGCCAGGCTATTGACCACTTTATTGACCCCGTTCATACGATCAGGGTTCGCTTTTCCCAGTATGATATGGATAATCTTCATATTTTTTTCCAATACGTTCTTAGTGAATAGATGAAATAAGCTTGTATGATGAGTTGGCTGAGCACCAATCCTATGATAACCCCATTGATCCCAAAATGAGCGATCATGGGTTTGGCCAGCAGCATACTGGCCAGCGCGCTGATGATATAGGAGATAAAAATCAATCGGGTCTGTTCCAGCGTCCTAATGGCAAACCGGATAATGGTACCCGTAAACACTAATACATACAGCCCGGCAAAACCGTAGAGCAGGTAGGCAAACTCTATGTGTTGACCTTCATACAGCAGGTCCATGATCTCCTTTCCAAATAAGGCGACCGTCCCTCCTATCGCTAGGGTACCTAGCCCGCCTTTCACGAGCATTTTCCCGAGGTATATTCCAAGGGATCGAAGGCCATCTTCGTGGAATATTTTGGAGGCACGAAGTGGGACAATGTTTTCAAAAGCCAGGAACAACACATGCAGTAGTCCCATAATATTTTGTATAATCCGAATGGCGCCTACGGCTAAGGGGGAAAGAAGGGCTGCTGCGACTAGGATAAAAATATTGCCCGAGAACCATTGCAGGAGCGCAGTTCCCACCAGCCACTTGGAAAAATCCCAGTGCTTGCTTATGATCGATGACCACTTTCTCCCGGAAAGTAACGCCCTGGTTAGTTCTCTCCATGAAAAGAGAATGGAAACAGAAAAGCTTACGCCCAAGATGATCAGTGCAGTTCTTAAATCGAGGGTTCCCCGGTGACTTACGATCAAAAGGCAAACGACCTGCACGCTATAGGTCATGATGTCCATTAAAAAGGACTTTAATACTTTATCTTTCGCATAATTTAGCTTCCTGAAAAAGTCATGTACCAGGAAAGTGAAAAGCGTGAATGGAAGCCACAAAGAAGATGAAGTTAGCTCCCATGAAGGGACTAACCAAGCATTGAGGCGAAGGATGATATAACAAGCAACTGCTGCAAATGCCGCAAACATCCACTGGAAGCCCGTTAGATCTCCTAGGTAGTCTTTCTTATCCTCACCTTTCATGGCAGGAGCGAACGTGTACAAGGGATTAAGTATGGCGGCTTGCTGGACACTGGCGGCAAATAGAACAATTAACCAGGCTAGTGTGAACTCCCCGTAAAAATCCAGTCCCAGGCTCCGGGTAAGCAAAACCCCAACGAGGAAGTTCCCTCCACTCACCAGCCCTTGGTCCAGTAGTGGTATATAGCGTTTGTATGCTGATATTCTACTTCTCATGATCCGCCAACGTAAGTTTTGAAATAGTGCATTATTTTTTGCCTGGTACTTTGACCTAGCGTACCATAATCAAATCGGCTGCCGGTAAAATTTCCATTATAATTGGTGGCCCGATGTACGCCGTTCAGGAGTATTTTGATGTGGCTGAAGCCATATTCCAGCGCCAGCATATCGGCTTGAGGCAGGTAATAGGATTTGGTAAAATGTGCCCTGGCTACGAAGTGTATATGGTCTGCTAATTTCATCAGCTTGATCGCATCCAGGTTCATTGCCGTAGCGGGAGAGTCCATAATGACCAAGTCATATTCTGTAGATAGCTGGTTAAGGGTAGTCTCCAGGTGAGGAGAGCTAATGACCTGTAATGGAAAAGCGCGCTTAGTTCCTGCTCCCAAGCAATCCAGGTTTTCTTCCATGCGCGTGATACACTCTCCCGGATTTTTCCCTTGCAGGATAACGTCTGATATCCCTTCGGACGGGTTATCCAGTCCTGGCTTTCTAAGGTTCAGGTCTACCAATAGGACCTTCCATCCCAAACTGGCAAATGCGGCACCCATATTTTTCACGATCTCCGTTTTTCCTTCTCCCGAGAGCGTCGAGCTGACAAGCAGTTTTTGATTTTTTCCCAGCTGGTCCTGGATCATCATTTGGGTAGCCAAGGACTGGAACTCCTCTTGGTTTGTTTGTGGGTCCTTACTCTTTTTTCTTATCACACCTATTACCGGCTGGCTAACAATCTTCTCTATTTCGGAGCGGTTCCGTACTTTACTGCCTATAAACTCCCGGGTATAGATAAATGCTATACCAATAATAAGTCCGGTCATGCCACAAACGATCATGATCAGTGTTTTCTTAGGGGAGATAGGGCGTTTAGGTACTTCGGCTTGCTGGATCAATCGATGAAAGGCCATCCTTGCCGCCTGGGCGATAGCGGCTTCCGTTCTCTTCTGCATTAGGAAGTTGTAAATAGACTCGTTGAGACTAAAGTCTCGTTGAAGGACCACCATTTTCTTTTCTTTGGTCGGTAAGCCCTCGAAAGCTTCTTCTGCTTTTTTGATCGCTCCTGCAATCTTTTCCTTCTTGATATGAAGATTGTTACGCGTGTTCCTGATGCTTTCCCTTAGGTAAGAGGTAAGGTCTTCAATCTTTCTGTCCACGACTTGCACCTTCTCTTCCTTCTCGGTATACTTCAATAGCAGGTCTTTTTTCTCCGCCTGGTAAGCTTTTATCTTCTTGATGATCTCGGTGGAAAGCAAATCGGTAAACGCTTCAAAATTGGGAGCTAGCTCCAAAAAGTTTTCCTGTCCGTTTTCGATGTATTCGTATAGAGAATCCAGCGCGCTGACGTTCATTTCCATATTGGCAAGCTGGATCTTTAACTGGGCTATTTTTCTTAGGTCTGTTTCTGTCTCTTGCCGAGTATTGATGATCCCCTCATCATTCCTGTACTGTTCTATATTACGCTCCGAATTTTGAAGCTCACGCGATCGTTGGGATAATTGATCGTCGATGAATTGGACTGTTTTTTTCGCCACCTCGGTTTTGTGAGCGATGTAATCATTAATGTAAGTCTTGGCTAACGTATTGACAAAAAGAGCGGACTTTTCCGGCACTTCACTTTTAAATGAAATCCGTAACACCGCTACGTCCTTATCAATGGCAACGACGTCCAGGTTCCCTCCTACCATCTTACTTACCATGTGTTGCATGGAGTTGAGCCGAAACGCATATTGGTCCACCAAGTGTAAACCCGGTTTGTTTTGGATCAATGTTTCGTTTTTAACAATGCTCAGCCGGACACCTTTGAAGGTTATTTTCTGTCCAAAGTCTCCGGTTATAAATTCAGAATCCTCGCTCATGGACTGGAATACTTTGAAAGATTGATCTGAAATGATCTCCAGTCGTATATCTCGATCCGCTAAGGCCGTTGAATCACTGTGAAATTGTACCCAAAACGGGGAATTGTGATACAGCTCTGTCGTTCGGATCTTACCAATCCTATAGTAACTGATGCCAAAATCCAGTTGTTCCAATGTCTTTTCGGTCAATAACCGGGATTTTAGGACCTCTACTTCTGCCGCGATCTTATTCGTATGCGCAAAGACATCGAAGTCTTTGAATAAGTTGGTGGAGGAAACCCCGTTATCTACATCATCTAGCCTCATTTTTGCCGTGCTTTCATAGACAGGATTGGTATAGAGGACAGACCTGTACCCTAACACGAGGGCCAAAAGAAAGCACCCCACCACGATAGGTGATCCCCGGAATAAAGGAATGAGTAGTCTCTTTATATTTTGAAAATCATTCATGACGGGATTAATTGTTTATGAAGGTGAGGATCACCACTACGGTTGTCAATATACTTGCGACAGGGAGCAAGGTTGGGGCTTTCTTATCCAGTGTTTTGCCCTTTCGTGTGGGGATGTAAATGATGTCACCGGACTGGAGTACCAGGTTGTTTTGTTCAAAATCTTCCATTTTAGTCAGGTCCAGTAGGTACTCCTTTTCGTTCCTGATAAACTTCACCTCTTTTTTGTTGGCATAAAAATCAAGCCCTCCTGCCCTGCCGATCGTCTCAAACAATGTATTTTTTTCCTTTTCCAATAAAAAAACACCGGGTGATTTGACCTCGCCGAGCACAGTTACTTCCCTGTTCAATACTTTGACGACGATGATCGGCTCCCTGATGTATTCGGCATACGCTGTTCTTAATTTGATCTCACACGCTGTGACGGTCATCCCGTTCACGTTGACCCTTCCTATCTTAGGCAAGCTGATGTAGCCCGCCTGGTCCACCAATACCCATTTACCATAGACTTCATTGGAATTGTATATACCAAAAATGGACCCTATGCTGAGATCATCATGATTCCAGATGCTTACACTGATCTTGTCGTCTGGCCTGATCGTATGCTGGGCGCTTCCTTGCAGTGCCAGGCTATCTAATGAAGCATAAGAAGCTGTGTTTTCCCGGTGAAAAAGGTTTTGCGTGGCACAACTGGAAAACAGGCATACAACGCTTATGATGATGATAGGCCTGGCAGATGCAAAAAATGACTTTTTAGTACGCATGCTACAGAAATTTGAGTATTAGCTTAGCAGGGCTTCGCGTTAAAAATTGAACATGAACGCTGAAAAAACTCTCTTCCAACGATTGCTTTTCAAAGCGGAATTGAAGGCGTCTGCCTTTTGTACTAGTTTTCCTACTTTTTCTATAGCCCCATCTCCTTTTACTACATAGTCATAAGCGCCATATTTTAGGGAGTTAACGGCTACGTCCATTTTTTCCTGGCCTGAAAGCATGATGACATGTATATCAGGGTTAAAGGCTTTGATTTCTTTGAGTACTTCTGACCCGTCAAGGTCTCCACTTAAATGGTAATCACATACCACAATGCCAGGCATTTTATACCTATTGACCAAAGCCTCTTCGCCGGATCCAAACACTTCCACCTTTGAATATCCCAGGTCGGATAAGTGGGAAGAGATCATCAAATTGACAAATGCGTCATCTTCTACTATAAATATTAATGGCTCTTTCTTTTTCATCTTTACTACTTTTATTTGACAATAAAAACCAAGAGCTTTTACCCTTGATGCCACATGTTTTCATGGACAGTTATCTAGTTACAACAGGAGTTCCATTTAGTTAAAACACTGATAATCAATTATTTAAATATCATCACATAGTTTCCATTTTCTTTCCTAGAGAATTTTTCTCGATTTGAAATTTTGGTAGTGAGTGCTGTGGCGGAGAGGTGTCAAGGATTTGAAAGAGTAAAAAAAGGTTGTGAGGTATACATGGCAAGTGGAAAAGGCAGTAGGGACCAACCTGGCCCTGCTCTACCCGGTCATTGACTTTACGGTTTGATGCGGATTTGATATTTCCAAAACTCTCGGTTGATCTATCCATCTTTTCTTCTGCCTTAACGGCAATCTTCAATACTTGGAAATGCGGGGTTGGGTAGTCAGCATAAGATCTACACCCTTTTCAGTTGCTCAAATAATTGGGTGAGCGTTGTTTCTATTTCTTTTACCCAACCGGGGATTTCCTCCACGTTGGTTTTGCTTTGAGCATGTTTTTCCAGCGAACGGATGGTGTGGTAGGTTTTTTCTACTCCCATGACATCCAGGGAAGACTTCATCTTATGCGCAATGGATCCTATCCTTGCATAATCTTTGTCACGAGAGGCCTCTAAAAGGAGGTTCATGTCTTTAGGCACCTGCTCTACGAACTTATCGATCATATTGTCAATAAGTGGTTGCTTGCCTTTGAATATCCTTTCAAGTTTTGAAAGGCTGTACAATCGCTCTTCTTCAACAACGTCTTGCTTTGCAGCAGGTTTTGCTTTGTGTTGCCGGTCGGTGAGTCTTGCTATTACGCTTACCAGCTCTGTATCGTCAAACGGCTTTGATACATATGCATCCATCCCACAGTCCAAGTATTTCTCCATCTCTCCATTTAAAGCATTAGCCGTAAGGGCAATAATGGGAATAGAAAGCTTTAACTCGGTCCTTATGACTTGAGTGGCTTCCTCTCCCCCCATAATGGGCATCTGTATGTCCATTAGGATAACATCGAAGTCATGTCTGTCCCTTAGCAGCTCTATGGCTTCCAAACCATTTTCTGCCAATACCAGGTCCATTCCTTCTTCTTCCAAAACACTCATGGCATAGACTTGGTTTATCTTATTATCTTCTACAAGCAAGATATTGAGCCCCTTTACGTCTAATTTACCCGGCGTTGTATGCTTCGATACCGGTAAGTCTTCCATGCTGCCTCGCCGAAAGGGAATAGAAAAATGAAACCGGGTTCCTATGCCTTCGATGCTGTTTACGTGTAGTTTTCCTTTGTGAAGCTCTACTAACTGTTTGCTGATGGTTAATCCAAGTCCCGTTCCGCCAAACTTTCGTGTCGTGCTCGAATCTGCCTGGCTAAAACTGTTAAATATGGTTTTTAACTTTTCCTCGGGAATTCCAATGCCTGTATCTGAGACGGCGAACTCTATTCTTTGAGGATCGATCAACTTGCAGGATATAGATACTTTTCCTTCCTGGGTGAACTTGATCCCATTGCTCACCAGGTTGGTGAGTATTTGTCCTAACCTTACCGGGTCCCCGATCATCACCAGGTCCTCTAATTCCGGGGGTACTTCCACATCAATGACTAAGTCTTTTTCTGCCGCCAGGTACTCTACACTCGATATGATTTCACCGAGCATTTTCTTTAGGTCAAAGCCGATCTCTTCCAACTCCAATTTACCGGACTCTATTTTTGAGAGGTCTAGAATATCGTTGATAATGACGAGCAAGTTTTTAGCAGAGCTCCTGATCGAACCCAGCCTGATTTTATTTTTTTTGTCCAGGTCGGCCGATTGCAGCAGTTTGGACATCCCCAAAATCCCATTCATGGGGGTCCTGATCTCATGACTCATATTGGCGAGAAAGCGCTGTTTGAATTCCAATGAATCCTCCGCCTTTTGTTTGGCTAATTTTAATGACTCTTCCGAATCCTTTCGGATCAAAATTTCAGTCATCAACTGGTTATTGGTTTCGGATAATTCACCATATAGCCTATCCAGTTCATCTTTTTGGCTCACTGAAGCCTCATGCACCTTGCTGCCTTCTAATGAAATCCCAAACTTTTTGGCCAATGGGGCCAGTTGATTCAGTTCTTTGGTGGAAAAAACTTCTCTTTTTTTAGAGTAAAGGACCAGTAATCCCGAATGGGACAGCGGAAACATGGCTAAGGCTCCGCCCTGCAAACCGAATTGGTCAAATACATCGGGATACTTACCGCGATCGATGGATGCCGGGGAGATGAAATTATCAAAATTAAACCCTAGGTCGATCAGCTTGTGATCCTGGGGAATGGAATAGGACAATTGGAAGTGCTTGGCTTTTTTTTCAAAGAGCCAAGTATTATCCAGTTCCTTTTTTGCCATCAGGGCATTCAGAAAATCATGACAATTCTCTTCAAAGACCAATGAGTTTCCAATTGCCATAGAAAGCTCATAGAGCATGAATATCTCTGTAACTACACCACTTCCATCCATTCCACCCACGTACTACTCAAACACACCAACTACCATCGTTTTGTTAAAGAACTCCAGGTATCCTCCATCGTAGGAAGAGATTTCACCAAGGGTCAACGCTCCTGAAATGGTAATTTCTGAAAATTTATTGTTAATTACACGTTTTACGTTGCTCAATTCTTGATCAAAATCATTTTTTAAGAATAACACGCGTGATATACAGTCTATGACCAGGCATCTCCTGGCCTGTATATCGGTGTTTATGCCTGCTACCGCGGCTGATGTGGCAGCTTCCAGCAGCGTTTCTTTTTTGCCTTTCAGAATATTCAGGACCGAGTTTTGGGGAACTTCTCCCACGCAAATGAGTTCTTTATTTTCATTCAGTGAAAGAGGATCCCGTACGATACTTTCGGAGTACTCTTTTACCATACCAAAAGGATATCCTTTGGCAATATCGAAAAAGTTGTCTCCCGTGAATTTCATACCAGAATCTTGTTCTACAATGTTTTGGTACACATCAAAGGCATTCTCCCAGTTAAGTTCCTTTACGATATTTTTTTCGGTTTTCGTGGCTACGATAGGACCATGGATCTTTTCCCAGCCGTGTTTCACAGACAGGTTGCTTTTGACCTCTTGAAAAGCCAGCACCGCCGCATCTTGGTATATTCCCTGGTTAGAAAATACACAGGGCATTTGAGTCAAAGAGAGTGACCCCGCTCCTCCCCCAAAATAACTCATCTTATTCCCGAATATGGAGAAGAGTTTAGATAAGTAATTTGAAATATTGGAGGTAAGCCCGTCTACAAAGGTGATCGCACAAACCTCGTGGCCCTCATCCCGGGAAAAATTATAGTGCGGTATTTCGATATGACCTGTATTGAGGTCTTTAATAACATGGATGCTTTCTACCCGGTCTAAGGTATTGATGACAAAACCATGCTCCAATTGTTCATTATCATAAATTAATTTTGGAAAAATGGCTCCAAAATAAGGTATATCACGTTCCTCCAGTCCCTGCATCAAGCGGGTAAGCTCGTGTTTTGATTTTTCAGCAACGAAAATCATCAAAGTGCTTCCGGGTGAACGTTCTTTGAGGCCAGGCGCTGAAAGGCTTTCCTCTACGGTTGAAAAATAAAAAGTCATTGCATCATTTGGCCTCATATCTGTAGTTTTTGATTTCTGCCTGCCTAGTTTTAAAAGAAAAAGACAGGCCATTACAGGTATCGGCAATTATTGATCCTTTTTATAAATCACTAATTATCAGGGAGTTGTATTGAAAGCATATAGCATACAGTTTCTATGGGAGACTATTTTCTCTCATAGAAAATGAGTGGCATATTAGCCAGGTGCCAGCAATAGAAAATTAGACATCTCCTCTCTTGATCATCTTATAAAGGGTAGATTTACCTATATCCAGCTTTTGGGCGACCAGTGCTATATCGTCATTGTATTTTTCCAAGAAATGGCGGATGATCATGCCGTTATATTCTTTCAATGTGTTCTCCGCATGGGTTAAATCCTTGATGGATATCGTGGAATGGAAAGTAATGTCCTCGACCTTTATATCATTTTCATCTGCCATGACCGCGGCCAGCTCGATCACTGCCTTTAATTCACGGACATTGCCCGGGAAAGCATAAGCCAATAGCTTTTCACGGGCTTCTTTGCCCAGCGTTTTTTTCTTCGTTTTGTTTTCTTTCGCAAAGCTTTCCAGGAAATGCTGGGCGAGCACCAGTATATCTTCCTTCCTGTCCCTTAGTGGAGGCAGCTTGACAGGGAGCCCCAGTAGCCTGAAATACAGGTCTTCCCTGAAATTTCCCTGCTTGACTTCTTCCGCCAGGTTTTTATGTGTAGCCACAATAACCCTTACGTCTACCGATACCGTGTTATTACTTCCTACTCTCGTCACTTCTTTTTCCTGCAGTACGCGCAGGAGCTTAGCTTGCATGGCCACATCCATGTCCGCCACCTCATCTAAAAAGATGGTTCCCTTATTTGCTTCTTCAAACTTTCCAATCCTCCTGGCCTGCGCCCCGGTAAATGCACCCTTTTCATGTCCAAACAACTCGCTTTCAACCAGTTCAGAAGGGATAGCTGACATGTTTACGGCCACAAACGGTTTTTTGGATCGCGGAGAATTGTAATGTATGCATTTGGCAACCAGCTCTTTTCCCGTTCCCGTCTCGCCAGAGACGGATACCGTGATATTATTACTACACGCTTTTTGCATGATGTTAAAAACCTGCCTGATCCCTGGGCTTTTCCCTTTGATGATGTTTTCAAATTCATATTTTTTGCCCAGCTCTTCCCTGAGTTGTTCTACTTCTTCTACCAGGTTTCCCCTTTCCCTTATTTTGATAATGGATTTCCAAAGCCGTTCATTAGTATCATCATCCTTAACAATATAATCCTGGACATTGTCATGCTTTAACAAATCGATGGCGGTTTGAATGTCCTGTTGACCCGAAATCAATATGACAGGGATATGACCATGGGAATTGGCTAACTTCTTAATGAGTTGATCTCCCTTCATATCAGGCAAAGAATAATCAACGCACAAGACATTTGGTTTTTGATAGAGCATTTTTATACACTCATTGGCTGTTGTAAACTTTTCAATAATATAATCCGGGTTCATCGCCAAATAGTGCTCCAAAAGCTCAGCATACCACAGATCGTCCTCGAGAATAAAAATCTTAAAAGAATCGCCCATTTTTTTCGATAAATCCTGTCTCTCACAGAGATTATTTTTCTACCAGAGATCGTTTTGAAAAATGCCAACTTCATAAGTTATTGATTATCAACACTTTATGAGTTTAGCACTGTTTTAACATAAATGAAAGAAAATCAAATCGGATATGAAAAGGTTAAGTCAACATTTTGTGATATTTTTTCTTTTATTTTTAGTAAACACGAAAATAAAAGCCCAAGTGCAGATCGATAGTGTAGAACCTTTTTCTATCACTGCATGCGGCGACCAGGAAGAGTTTCAAATCACCCTCTCCAATAATACCGAGCTTCCGCTTAGCAACCCGGTAGTGGAGATGGAGTTGCCTGCCGGTATATTCTATGTGGGATCATCACTCTCTGAGAGTACTAGTTTCAGCCTGGCGGAGGGTGATCTTTCAAACCTTAATAAGCCTACTTTTACCCTTGCTGACCTTCCTGCCGGTGAAAGTGCAATCTTTACCATCCAAGCTATCGCCACAGTAGAGGCGGTCAATTACTTGCTGGAAGGTAACTTGACCAGGAATAAAATAACAATCCAGTTTACAGGGGGATCTGAAACCATATACTCTAGTAATTATAATTTGCTCTATGCTGCACTTAATATAACTGCTGTTTCCCCTACTTCTAAAACGTTGACTTCCGGGAACACCTTCCAGCGAAATATCACGATCGTCAATGCCGGGTATGGCAAGTTCTCCACCTTTGATTTGACCGACGAAAGAAACGATACAGGTATAGCCCTTATCCAGGCCAACTTCGGAGTGATCAATGCCAATAAGGATGAGATCACTTTAAGTGCCTCTGACTTCCAAGCTATCGGTAATCTTGATGGCTTCTTTGACCCGGGTGAAAGCATTACAGTGATTGAAACCTTAGAAGCCAGCGGATGTGACAACAAGACGGTGACTTCTACGATCAATACTTCTTGGGGATGCGATAGTTTCAAACGAGAAGGGACGCAAACGTACGCGCACGCCACCATCAATTATAAAACACCCAACATCGGTGTGAACATCACCGAGACCCTGGATGCTTGTTTTGGGTCAGGAGAGGCGAGTTCACAGCGCATCAAACTGACGAATAATGGCCAGGGAATAGCCAAGTCCGTGGTTTTAGACCTTTTTAAATCCTCTGAACAATTATTTTCCGCAATAGATCAAAATAGTATTGAATACAAAATAGGAAATGGCGCATACCAAGCCGTCACTCCCGCGCAAACTTTTTCGACATCTACTTCTTCTTGCCTGGGCACAGGGGCCACCGGGCGTGTGGTGCTCAACTTGCCGGACATAGAAGCTGGAGAAAACATTCAAGTAAGATGGAACATGCGTCATTGCAATATCAACGTTTGTAACGGAGAGACCGTCAAAGGATGGAAGTATGCCCTGGATTATGTAGATGTATGTGAGAACGAACAGTTCAGCAAAGCCGGGACAGGCCAAGGGACAGGCAATCATAACATGACCATGTTCACCGAATCCCCTACAGACATAGATAATGGTGAAGAAGAGACTTTTACATTTATTGTTTCCAGCCATTCCAATCAATTACCCGAAGGGACCCAAGCACAATACGAAGTAATTTTCGATATTCCCATGGGATTGGCATTTTCTGGCAACGCCAGCGACTTGACGTTTACCAGCGACCGTACTACGTGGGTGCCTTCTGGTTTTAATTTTAATGCCACGAATAATACGGTTACGGCTTACTACGATTTGACAGCACCGTTTCACATTCCAAAATCAGAATTTAACTTGAAGCTGGCGGGGAACTGCTCGGCAGCATCGGCAGGAACAAAGACCATTTCCATGGCGGTCAATTACCTCCCGGATGCTTTTTGTAACCCGGCCAATGTCATTCCCTTCTTATGTGATCAAACCATCAGCGTAGATCTGCACTGTCCTTCACCGGGCCCGTGTGAAGGCATGAAGTTTTTGTCCTATGACATTTTAAGAACGAGTTTCGGCGACGCAGACAATGACCAAAATGGATTGGCGGATAACAGTGGTGCCTTAGATCTCGGTAAGATCAAAAGAAATAGGGTGATGGTGGGAGATACATTACAGGGCGTTTTTAGGGGTGTGATCGGCACAAGCGCGAATCACCCTTCTTGGAACTATGGTTATGCCAGTTCATCAATAGAACTAGGAAAGCACCTTTCTTCTGTTGGCGCTACGGCGGTAGTTTATGATGCCAGTTCGGGAACCTATCTCACCAGTAACTCGGTGGAGGTAACAGAACAAACTGCAGGTGACGATAAGACCTTCTTTTTTAACTATAGCCCCGTGAAGTTGAAAAATGGCAACAGTGCATTCTCAAATTTCGTGTTTGAAGATGGGGATTCTGTGTCCCTGTACACAAAATACAAGGTAGCAGGAAATATTGGAGGGAAGGTGCAGGAGGTTAAAGTCACTAACTCCTATTATCTATCTAATGTATTGAGTCCCGTCTCTAGCTCGGACAAATACCAATGTGATTACTACAACGATCGTTTCACGCTGATCGGGTATTACTTTACAACGTTTTCTCGAAATAATTATACAGTCAAAACCTGTAACCAAACGATACAGCAGGATTTTGCTTTGAGCATTGGAGATTGCTGTTCAAACTACGAGGGAGGTAACTTGTTTCCTTATGAATACCGGAATTGGGCGCATGTGACCCGGGCGCATGTCCATATCCCGGATCATTATGTTCTTGAATCTAGCTATGTGAAATTTCGAAGAACCGCCAGCACAAATAATTCATCCACTTCCACGATCAACCCTATCGTACCGGATGAATCCGCCGGTGGATACTTCACCTACTACCTGGATAACTATTACGAATCTAATGGGGGCAATGTCCCTTTACCGGACGATGGGTTTAGAGGTACTCTCTATTTAGTCGTGGCTCCCACCTGTGATGTGCCTAATAACACCTACCAGGATATCGACTGGAGTTTTAAATTTCACCAGACTGATTACATAGGAGCGGGAGAAACCTCGTGGTATCACGCCACGCCGGATAGGATCCGGTATACGCCTACCGCGCTGGATATTTCTTCGACCAACCCTGTTATGGACGGTTTAGAAAAAACAGTTACCTGGGAGGTAAAAGTGAGGAACACCTCCGGGAATACGGACGCATCCCATGCCTGGATCCACCTGAAAGCACCGTCAGGAGACCTGGCCATTTTAAGTGTGCGAGATGCAGATACCGGAATCGGCCTGGTCAGTAATTCGGATTACTTTGAGATAGGAACCCTTAAAAGAAACAAAACCAAAAACCTACAAATAACCGCCAGTTATTCTGCCTGTAACGTAGACCGGGTATGGGCCTATACAGGATATGAATGTTCCGGGTATCCTTCTTCATTTTCAGCGTTCAAATGTAACTATTCACAAATGGAGTTGAGAGTTGAACCTAAGCCTGCAGAGCTCCAGTCGATCATTAGCGGAACCACAGTGGGCGATCAATGCAGTCGCACCATTGAGGTGACCACCGAGGTGGCCAGTGTAAAGCTAGCTTCCGCGGACCATGTAAAAGTCTCTATCGCACTGCCTGCTAACAATAGCTTGGGTTACGTTTCGGGTTCCAGCGAGATGAAGTACCCCTTGGGGGATGATTTCAGCGTAATCGCTGACCCGGTACTGAACGGAGACCATTTAGAATATGTGATCAATGATATTAATGCTGCCATTGCCTTCCGTGCCTTACCCGGGGTACTTGACCTGGACTCCAATAAGTTCCAACTCAGGTTCCAACTGGATTTAGAAAATAATTTTAGGACCGGGGACTTTGTAAGGATTATGGTAGATGGAGAAGAAATATGTGGTAAGCCACTACCCACCATCAATATGTCGTACGACCCGAGTGTAAAACTGGCCAAAAATACGATCTCAGGTCTTTCAAATGACGCCACAGACAACTGGAGTGTGTCCTGGGCCGATTACAACCAAGATGGGTTTGACGATGTTTTTGTAGCCAATTACTCTGATAATAAAGCGAACCAGTTATATGTTAATAATACTGACGGAACCTTCACAGCAGTGACACAAGCGGGTGCGCTGACTTCCGATATTTCGAGCACCGTAGCCAGCACATGGGCTGACTATAATAATGATGGCTATATTGATGTCTTTTTGGCGAATAATATCGGGACACGCAATGCGCTTTATCAAAACAATGGTAACGGCACCTTCTCTAAAGTCCAAGACAATACCCTTTATACCCATGGCTTTTATTCTCACAGTGCCTCATGGGCGGATTATGATAACGATGGATATGTCGACCTCTTCGTGGCAGAATACATGCCCACGAAATTCAACTTACTGTTCAAAAACAACGGGGACGGTACGTTTTCTAACGTAACGAGTGACCCCATCGTAGAGGAAGCAGCCTACTCTTTAGGAGCCACCTGGTCGGATTACAACAATGATGGCTACCAGGATCTTTTTGTACCCAATGGATTGAACGGCACAAATTCTCTCTACAAAAACGAAGGAGGGGCACGGTTCACCAAAGTATCGACCGGCGGTATAGATACGGACCAGGCCAACTCTGTCGGAAGTTCATGGGGAGATTATGACAATGATGGAGATCAAGACCTTTTTGTGGCCAATGCCAGCAATCAAAATAACTTTTTATATAACAACAACGGGGACGGTACCTTTACGAAGGTCGTCGACGGCATCATCGTCAATGATTCGGGACACTCCCACGGCAGTTCCTGGGGAGATATAGATAATGACGGGGACCTGGACCTCTTTGTGACCAATGACCAGGGTACGGTCAACGCTTTGTATGTCAATAGCGGGGACGGTACATTTTACAAACCCGACATCACCATCAATACGGATAAAGCCAATTCCTTTGGTACAGCTATGTCCGATTATGACAATGACGGGGACCTCGATATACTGGTTGGGAACCACTCTTACGAGGCCAATGATTTTTATGTCAACAGCCAGGGAAGCTGTAATGCTTGGACGTGTTTCAACCTAACCGGCACCAACTCTAACCGGTCTGCCATAGGGGCCAAAATCAGGGTAAAAGCCGATCTTTACGGAACTCCCACTTGGCAGCTAAGAGAGATCTCCGGCCAGACGGGAGGAGGAGCCGGTGGACAAAATTCACTCAAGGCCATGTTTGGCCTGGCGGATGCCACACGAATAGATTCCGTAATCGTGGAGTGGCCATCCGGTACCCGGCAATATTTGATCAACCTTACGATCAATGATTGTGTAGACATCGTAGAAGAAGAAGGGTACCTAGTATCCGGCACAGCCTATCACGACAGCAATCAAAACTGCACCAGGGATGAGGGAGAGGCAGTTATTGCCCAGAAGAGAATCGTAATAAGTCCTAGTAACCACATCGTTACAACGGATCAAAACGGGTACTATTCCGCTTACGTGAAGGCCGGTTCTCATACCATCAGCTTGGTCCCTGATGATCATTGGGAAACCCAGTGCTCCGGCGCCGAGGTGAATCACGCGGTCAACGTAGTGGGTACCCCTAATGAGGAGTACCGTGACCTGGACTTTCCCTTAGTCGCACTGGATGAAAAACCAGACTTGGCAGTGACCGTGGGTGCTTCAGTTCTGAGACGCGGGTTCAGAAATACCATTCATCTATCTTATCAAAACAAAGGCGCTTTTGAAGCTCAAAACGCAGTCTTGACACTAAAAGTAAGTACTGATATTGTCATCGTGGGTACGGATTTTCCTTGGACCTCCCGGACAGACACCACGTTTACCTGGGACCTAGGCACCATGGAAATTGGGGCGCGCGGCTTTATCATCTTAGAAGACTCCGTTAGTTTGTCTGCCACGTTAGGAGAAGATAAGGTGATCCAAGCCATTATTTCCTGCTCCAATATGGAAACGGATTATACGAATAACGAGATGACGTTCACAGACCAAGTAGTGGGAGCTGTAGACCCTAACGATAAGCAGGTTTTCCCGGAGGGGTATGGAAAAGAAGCTATAATCCCAATGGATGACACGTTGACTTACAAAATACGCTTTCAAAATGTAGGGAACTATCCTGCCTACCAGGTCATCGTGATCGACACCCTTTCGACCTACCTGGACATAAGTACATTGTCGGATATTCAAATGAGTCATGAAGGAAGCTTATCCATTAGTGACGACGGCGTTTTGAAATTTAAATTCATCGATATCAATTTGCCAGATAGTGTCTCCAATGAGCCCATGAGCCATGGTTATGTACAGTTCAAGGTACGGCCTAATGTCATCGGTATTGCTTCCGAGGCAGTGATTACCAATAAGGCTTACATTCAATTCGACTACAACGAGTACATTGTAACCAATGAAGTGATGAATACCATGGTGGGCTATAAGAAAGATGGCTTTAAGCTGAAATGTTATCCGAATCCCGCCAAAACCTCGACTACCATAGAACTTTATACCAATGAGATCCACCTTCACATGACAGTAATGGAGGTAGCTCTTTTTACCACCAACGGCGTAGAAGTGAGGCGCTATTATGAAGAGCAGGTCCTTGATAACGCATTAGATCTAGTAGGTCTTCCTCCCGGGTTTTACTATATGCTTGTTAGGGATGAGTATGCCCAATGGTACAGCGGGAAATTTATCATAGAGTAGAACACAACATTCATCGAGGTATGCTGTAGTGTTAAATCAAGAGCAATTGAACCGTTAGCTATTTTTTCTCATCCCCGTTCTTAGGTCAGCAGTTGGCAAAGGGCAATCGGCAACTCTATATTTTTTGCCGATTGCCTTTTTGCCTATTGCTGATTGATCGAGAACCTTCTAATACCTCAAACCTAGTGCTAGCGAGTTACAAAGAATGGGTGATCCACATCCTGTCCTAAATCCACCCAAAACCCACACCCCCATAGGAACGTCATTCCTTGCAGCCTGTGCGTTGGGCTAGGCGTGACAAGGAATCTGCGAAGTTGTGAAACCAAAACCCAGTACACTTTAAAAAAAGGGTTCACGTTCAACGACACAGCAGGTTCCTGCTCTCGCGCATCGCTCACCCGGCAAGGCCGGCAGGAATGACGATAAAGAAGGTCTTTTTCGTTTTTGATAAGGATATCCAACGGGCTCCCTTATCTTTAAATTCATGTCTATCAACTAATTAAATGTGACAAAGTAGTACTGGTACCCCAGGGATGGTCACCTGCTGGTATAAATCAATTTTTGAAAAACTTTCCTAGTGAACCCAGTTAAGTACGGTCTTCAATGGCGGCTATAGGGGCATTTGCTATTACGGAAGCCATGCTTTTATTACGCGAAGTTTCGGACCTGTATTGTTCGCTTCTGCCAATGATCCGGCCATTTTCGGCTTTTAAATTGTAATAGTGTAACCCGTTCAGCGCCACCCTTTTCCTGTAGCGTATACTTTGCACAGCGTTTCTCTTAACAGAGTCTATGCCACTAAAGCAAGCATTTTTAGTCGTGTAATGCCTACTGGTGAGAATAGTTTCTCCACTTTCCCCCAATAAATTAAAATGGAATTGACGATTCCCGGTTTTGTGTAGGACAAACGACGGACGAGACATAGCTTGGGGGCTTAGAATAGATCCTAAAACTTTACTCGTGTAACGCTAAAACCAGGCGTTTAGTATGTAGAAGGAAGGTATAAATTGAATTGGGTTTCAAAATGTGTGCTCAAATGCTGAACCCTACGTCAACCGGTTATGCCTCATAACCGCCAGTTTAAACCTGGTTATGGAATACGGCACCACCGAAGCATTCGATACACTGGCAGCGTGTTAACATGTATCAAGGGAACCCCACCCTGGCACAAGTGGTTACTCTGTGAGCCTTCTCCCACGGCTTTCCACAGCCGATACACAAAAGTAGCCAATGGCTCTTCGCGTAGAGTTCTCATTTACGTTAATGATATTCGTGGGTACATTTTCCAAAGGCTCGGCAAAAATCTCGTCGAATCCGCCATCACGTTGCGTTTGGATCTGTACCTCTTGCAAGAAAAAGAAAGCTTCATTGGTGATAGAATGTATCTCTACGTACAACGAGTCGCCTATTTCATAAGGCACGATCTCGTCCAGGTCTTCGTTCAGTGGATTTACAGCATCTTGTATGGGTTGAATGAACACCACTCCATCAATCACTCCACCCTGGCTGAACCCGGCGTCAAAAGCGATCGTAAGGTCAAAGGGCCGATTTTGATATATACCGTTCTTAAAGGTGCGTATCCAGTAAGTATCTCCTACTCCTACGGGGTCGGTACTTACAAACTCGCCGTAGTATCCCTCCGGCTGGAACGGGTTGCGCTCCTCTTCGAACGTGAAGGTGATCGAGTCGATCGCAGGCACCCTATTGATCTGGGACACTGCAGTATAGCTTTCGTCGTCTACACGAATTGAAAGCTGGTAAGTGGTACCAATAGCGCCGATAGAGTTTCCATTGGTGATGGGGTTCCAGCGATATTCCCCGGGTACTCCCTCTTCGGAAAATGTGAATGTATTCCCTTCCGAACTGCTCACGGTAATTTCCGCACCACTGACTGGGGGTGGAAGCTCAGACTCAAAGAATGGCTGCGATTGGCTAAGGCGGATCACCTGGACCTCCGGCTTATTATTGATCCAAGCATCGACGACTAAAACGGGTGGCGCATCGTTAAGACTAATATTCACCGAGTCCTCACAACTCCATAAGCCTGCTACCAAAACGAGTAAGATAAAAACCTTTTTCATGGCGGTTAAAATTTAAAGTTGTAAGAGATTGAAGGTACCGGGGCTCCTACTATGGAAAACCTGTAGGCCAGTGTATTCACAGGATCACCGGGCAGTACCTGCCCATCTTCCTGCGCAAAAAAGATGGAAAATGGATTTCTCCTTCCGTAGGCATTGTATAAAGATATTACCAGTTCATCACTATTTTTCCTCACACGCCCTTTCTTCTCCGTTCGCATCTGGATGGTCAGGGACAGGTCTAGCCGGTGGGTAGATGGCACCCTGAGCCCATTCCTAGAATCAAAATAATCGAACGGTATTACCAAGCCTTGCTGGGTAAACCTGGAGGTAGGTGCGGTAACTGGGGCACCGCTGATGAAAGTAAAATTACCGGAAAAGGAGGTCCTTGCGGATAAGATATAACTTCCAAATATTTTCAGGTTATGGGTTTGATCAAACCGGGTGGGATACCATTCGTTACGATTGATCCCGTCTACCCGTAATTCTGACCGGCCCAAGGTGTAGCTGATCCAGCCATTGAGCTTACCCTTGTTTTTTTTCAGGCTGAATTCCACCCCGTAGGCCCTACCCTCACCGCTGATCAGGTCACCCTCTATGAATTCATTTAAAAACAGGTCTGCCCCCTTTACAAATTCCAATTGATTTTGATTGTCACGATAGTAGGTTTCTATGGAAGCTTCATAGGTATTTCCCGAACCAAAATTGCGAAAGTACCCAAAGGCCACCTGTTCGCCAATTTGGGGATCGATATTGTTCGTACTGGGAGTCCAGAGATCAATAGGAGTAGAAGCCGCAGTGTTCGAAATTAGGTGGATGTACTGGGCCGTGCGCATGTAACTCCCTTTGATAGACCCTTTACCAATTTGGTAGCGAAAGGAAAAGCGAGGCTCCCAATTAGAAAAACTCTCTATGATATCACTTGGGTCCACTTCTTCCTCCGAAACAAGCTGCTGGCGTCTTCCCGGTTCTACGATCTCATAATCATAAACCGTGTTTACCCCGAGGTATTGGAAGGTAGAAAACCTGAGCCCGTATTTCAGTGTGAGCCTGTCGTTCACCTTTTGAGTGTTATCGACATACACGGCGCTCTCTAGTGAAAATTTTTCATCTAAGCTGATATCGGTCACCACACCATCAGAAACACCTTGTGCATCAGCCGGCTTAAAATCGTACAGGGTGGTTTCTCCACCGATCAGTAATTCATTATTGGTATTGAGAAAATAATTAAAAGATGGCTTGAAGGTGTAGGTCAATATCCTCGATTCCCAATCGAACCGGTCCAGGTCGTTCTCCCCAAAGCTAAAGCCGTAATCATAAGTAGAAACGAAGAAAGCAAAATTTGAAAACAAGCGATCATTAAAGAGATGATTCCAACGTAACGTACCCGTGATACTTCCCCAATCGAAGCCCTGTTGCTCATCAAAACGGAATACATCCCTACCAAAATAGCCCGAAAGGAACAGACGGTTCTTTTTGTTAATGTCATAATTGACTTTGGTGGTAAGGTCGTAGAAAAACAACGTGGCATCCCCAGTAAAGGGACGTGCGAATATGTCTACATAAGATCTCCGGCCGGCGACGAGGAAGCTGGCTTTGTCCTTTTTAATAGGGCCCTGCACAGCCAAACGGCTGAATACAGTACCCACGCCCCCAGATACCTCCATTTCCTTCGAGTTCCCTTCTTTCATACGTACGTCCAGGATAGAGGCCAGCCGGCCTCCATAGTTAGCAGGTACCCCACCTTTGATCAGTTTTATGTCCTTAACAGCGTCAGGATTAAACACGGAGAAAAACCCGAACAGATGGGAAGAGTTATAGACCGGGGCGTCATCTAACAAGACCAAGTTTTGACCTACATTGCCTCCACGTACATTAAACCCAGAGGACCCCTCCCCTACGGAGCTCACCCCCGGGAGTAATTGGATGCTCCTGAGCACATCTACCTCACCTAGGAATGCCGGGATCTTTTGGATGGTCTTTACATCGAGCTTGTTTGTGCTCATCTCCACGCTCGACACATTCTCATCTTCGGCTTCTCCTTTGATCACCACCTCTTCCAGTTGTGTGCCGGAGGCTGCCAGCTCAATGTCCAGTCGCTGGTTGCTATCAATAGAAATAGTTTGTGATTGAGAAGCATAACCGATGTAGCTATACTCCACGGTATAGGTGCCTGGGGCAAGGGTAACGGAATAAAAGCCATAGACATTGGTAGCTCCCCCGCCTGATATCTCCTTGATCAACACAGTGGCCCCAATTAAAGCTTCTCCATTGCCACCATCTTTTACATAGCCATTGAGTGTGAATTTTTCTTGGGCTACGCCAGCCCAAGAAGACACGAAGAAGAACAACACAAGCCAAGTTCTTCGCAAAGAAATTACGCACGCCATAAATACCCGATTCAATGTTGGTGTCAAACTTCTTATATAGACATTTGTAGCACTATTTTGTTCCAATTATTTGAAGAAAGTTTAACACCGTGGCCAGGTACTTGACAGTCTTGGCAAGTTGAGCCCAAAAAGATGTACCTGGGGTGCCGGGAAAACACCCCAGGCGCAGGGTCAAAACTCTATCGCGATCTCTTCTGACACTACGGCGCTGACTTGGAAAAAGCCCAGCGCGTCGTTGTCCAGGTTTGTCCTGGGGTTGACCGGGGGCGCCCCGAACATACCACCATCTCCTTGTAATAAATTGATCAGGTCATTGTAATAAATGAAACCCTGCCTGCTCATGCTGTACATCTCTACCCGTGCCTGGTCTCCAAGGCTATAATACCCTGCCGTAGGTATCCCGTTGATCTCTTCGGCCAGCAGGTCGTCATCAGAAAAGTAGATATCATCCTCGTCGTCACGAAGTATGCTATCATTTCGATAGAACTTGAACAAGTAAAAGTCTTTCCTATCCTGGGGTTCACGCGCAAAAAACAGCACCTCGTAATAATAACCGGGATCCTCGGGGTCGTCAAATTCGTCTTCGTCCAAGCTTACGGTCAGTGAATCAATTGCCATAATGGGCTGCAAACGGTCCGAGGCACGGTACACTTCTTCACCGATGGTTACCGTGAGCGAATAGGTAGTCCCTACCTGGCCGGCAAATTCGATATCCGAATAATAGTAGCCCTGCTGCTCAGCATTATTCCAAGGGTTATGATCAAATGAATAGAGATTACCCTGGTCATCACGAATGCTCACCTGGGCATCAAGGACAGGCTCAACCGCCACATCATCGTAAAAATCCACACTCCTGGAAACCCTGACATAATGTGATGTCATTTGGTCTGTCACCAAGCCTTCGATGATCACGACAGGTTCTACCGAGTCGCTATCGATGGTAATAGGCTCATCACAGGCATTGAATAACAAAAGCAATGCGAAAGTCTTTATGATATTTTTCATTTTAAGGTCTTTAGAATTTAACGTTATAGGTAACGGAAGGTAAAATGGGGAAAAGGTAGATCAAACGTGCTTCTTTTTGGTTGCGAATAGGCTCCCCGTTGCTATCCTCGGGGGTTTGTGTATAAATGGTGAAGGCATTTTTCCGGCTGTAGGCATTGTAAATGGAAAATACCCAGCTCCCCTGCCACTTTCTTCCTCTCTTGTTTTGTGGTATTAACGTGGCGGAAAGGTCTAACCGGTGAAAGTCCGGTAGCTTCGAAGCATTCCGTTCGGTGATCAGGTCCACCTGGTAATCCTCGTATTGATATTTTCCACTAGGCAACGTGAAAGGTCGCCCGGTGGTGTAGGTGAAATTTGCGCCAAATGTCCACTTATTGTTTAATTCATAAGTCCCGACAATGTTGAAGTTATGCCTTCGATCGTAGTTGGCCAGGAAGGGCTCATTAAGATTTACGTCCGGGATATCGCGCTCAGTCCTGGACCATGTGTAGCTGGTGAAGCCGGTAAATCTCCCTTCTTTTTTCTGCAACATAAGCTCCAGGCCGTAGGACCAGGAATCGCCCTGCCGATATTCCGTAGAAAGGTCTTCATTGAAAAAGATCTCTGCATTATCCGCAAAATCAGTGACATTATTAATGTCTTTGTAATAAGCTTCTGCTGAAAACTCAAAGGCATTGTCTTTGAAATTCCTGAAATATCCTACCGCTATTTGATCGGCCAGCTGTGGCTCTAGGTAGTAAGAGGTGGGCGCCCATGTGTTGAAAGGGATAGGAACTGTCCCTGCCGAGATGAGATGGGTATTTTGCACCATTCGATTGTAAGAGAATTTCACAGAGCTGGCAGGGTTCAGCATGTAACGTGCTGAAAACCTTGGCTCTAGGTTGACGAAGGTTTTGATGTTCTCAAAATTGTCAAAGCTGAGTGTATCCGTACGGACGATATTCACATTATCCTGCGGGTCCTCGTAAAGGTAAATGTCAGACTCCCCGATACTTTGGAAAATAGAAAGCCTAGCGCCATACAGCAGGGTCAATTTATTGCTGATCTTGTGCTGGTTTTCTAAATAAAAGGCATGGTCCAGCGCAAATTCATTTTGCAGTTCTGTACGTGTAAACAGCGACCGGTCAGAGTTAGGCTCTATGACACCGGGCTCAAAGCTCCTGTATGACACGTGGTAGCCGAAATTCAACTCTACGCTAGGGCTTACAAAATAGTTCAGGTCTTCTTTTAGCGTCACCTCACGAATGTTAGAGGTCCATTTAAAGCCCTGCGATTCATCGTCCAATTCCATGGCATAATCAAAATTACTGGCAATAATGGACGTATTGGAAAAGAGCCGGTCGTTAAAGAGGTGATTCCAGCGGAACGTAGCCGTGGCATTCCCCCAATCAAACCCGAAAGTGTCGTCAAAATCAAAAACGTCGCGCCCGAGGTAGATGGCCGCAAAGAAGCGATTATTGTTATTATGTTTCCAGTTAACCTTAGCGTTCACATCATAAAAATGGACCGTATTTTCCTCGCCAGCCGCCCGTAAGAAAAGATCAACATAAGACCTCCTGGCAGAAACAATAAACGAGCTTTTTTCTTTGCGAATAGGTCCTTCCAGCATGATACGGCTCGCCAGGCTGCCAATGCCCCCGCTGCCTTCCAGCTTTTTGTTATTCCCATCCTTGGTACGTACCTCCAAAATTGATGAAAGCCGCCCCCCGAAACGTGAGGGTATACCCCCCCGGTACAGCTCGGACTCTTTGATCACATCAGCATTAAACACCGAAAAAAGGCCAAAAAGGTGAGAAGGGTCATACACCGGCGCCTCATCGATCAGGATCAGGTTTTGATCTGCGCTACCTCCTCTCACAAAAAAGCTGGAAGTCCCTTCACCCGCAGAACTCACCCCCGGTAACATTTGGATGGTTTTAATGATATCCGGTTCGCCAAAAAGTGCAGGCAGGCGCTTGACCTGTTTTACATTGATCTCGTTACGGCTCATCTTTATATCCGTAACATTGGCGTCAAGGGCATCCCCGGTCACTACGATTTCATCCATCTCCGTGATCTGTACCGGAAGTTCTACGTTAAATTCCATGTTCCGGGTTAATTCCACGGACTTTCTTACCGGCTGATACCCGACTGAACTGAAGGTGATCTCGTAACTGCCCTGTGGCAAGCTTAAGGCGTAGAAACCATAGACATTCGTAGCCGTACCTGTCTTTAGCTCATGCACATACACCGTCACGCCGATGAGCTCCTCACCGTTACTGGCATCTTTTACATAGCCATTCAGTGTAAACTTTGACTGCCCCAAGGTAAGGCCCGGGATAAGGATCATAGCCAGTAAAAAGAACCTCTTCATTCGGAGTTTTTTATTCATCAATTTGAGTTTTTGTTTGAAAGTATATTCGTTTTCGATCCTAAAGACTACACAACTTATAAAAGGGTTGACGTTTTGTTTAAAAAAAAATTTATAACGTCCTTAAAACCTGCCCGGTATAAATTTCTTTCAAAAAGACCGCAATTTTTAGTATAATCGTTATGCCATTGAATGATCCCAGTTATGCAGTACCAGGCTCCTGCACTTTATTTTCATCCTCATATAGAAACCATTGCACCTGCCCTGCTGCGCAAGGTCAAGGATTTCGGCTACACGCATCAAGAGCGGATCCCTACCCCGGACGATGATTTTCTCGATATTGACCTGGTGTTAAGAGGAAACAAGCGCGTGGTGATCATATCACATGGCTTAGAAGGAAATTCCAAACGCGCCTATGTGACCGGGATGGCACGCGCCTTTGACCGGGCCGGTTACGACGTTATGGCGTGGAATTACCGGGGATGTAGCGAAGAAATGAACAAACAGCTCCGTTTTTACCATAGCGGGGCGACTGACGACCTATCACTGATCATCGATCATGCTTCAGGTAAGGCATATGAATATATCCACTTGGTAGGATTCAGCTTAGGAGGCAATCTTACGTTGAAATACCTCGGGGAGATGGGCAAGCAAGCGATAGGAAAAATAGCTTCCGCCGTCGCTTTTTCTGTGCCTCTTAACCTACACACCAGCTGTATCCAGATCTCACGGCCTTCCAATTTTATGTATGCCCTTCGGTTTTTAAACGACCTGAAAGAAAAGATCCGGAACAAGGCGCAGTTAATGCCAAACCAGCTCGACACCTCCCCGCTGAACGGTATAAAAACACTGCAAGACTTTGACGACCATTACACCGCTCCACTTCACGGTTTCATTAATGCCATCCATTACTATGAATCCTGCAGCTCTATTAATTTTGTACAGGACATTGGCATCCCTACATTGATCGTGAATGCCATGAACGATCCCTTTTTATCCGAGGACTGCTACCCCATGGATATGCTGCGGGATCATCCCGTAGTGCACTTTCAAAGCCCCAAGCGGGGAGGGCACGTAGGGTTTACGGAGTTTAACAAAGACGGTCTTTTTTGGTCTGAGAAACGGGCAGTACGCTTTGTAGCAGGGCATGGCTAATGGGTTCGTTAACCAGCCATTTCAATAAAAATGCCCCATTTGAAAACCAACAGGCCTTGACTATACGCAAGGCCCGTTGAAATATATAACCCTAAAACAATTAACAATTACACTCTCTCGGGGGCTAAGGCCCATTTTTCAGGCGATCTCCACAAGCTGGAAAGAAGAAGCTCTCTCATAAAGAAGAATTCCTTCGGAAGCTTATCGTACATGCGTTCGAAAAGTTCTTCGTGCATTAATACTTCTCTTTTCCAAGCTTCACGGTCTATTGACATAAGCTCGTCAAATTGCTCCTCGGAAAAATCTAAGCCTGCCCAGTCCAGGTCTTGGTACCTAGGCATCCAGCCTATCGGGCTTTCTACGGCACCGGTCTCACCGTGAACCCTCCCTATTATCCACTGGAGTACCCTCATGTTATCACCAAATCCCGGCCATTGGAAGTTGCCTTCAGCGTCTTTCCTGAACCAGTTCACCACAAACAACCTTAGAGGGTTAGGAAGCTTCCTTCCAAACTGCAACCAGTGGTTAAAATAGTCGGCCATGTTGTACCCGCAGAACGGCAACATAGCGAAAGGGTCTCTCCTTACTTTCCCGACTTCTCCAAAGGCGGCAGCTGTCATTTCAGAACCGATCGTGGAAGCGGCATACACCCCAAAGTTCCAGTTGACAGGTTGGTACACCAGGGGTACGGCTGTGCTCCTCCTACCACCTACAATAAATGCACTGATGGGTACCCCTTTAGGATTTTCCCATTCACTGTCTATACTAGGGCATTGGGACGCAGGGGTAGTAAAACGAGCGTTAGGATGCGCTGCGGGTTTACCGCTAGCAGGGTCATAAGGAAGTCCATGCCAATCGATCAATCCTTCGGGTGCTTCTTTGGTAAGGCCTTCCCACCATACATCGCCGTCCGGGGTCAATGCCACGTTAGTGAAAATGGAGTTGGCGCTGATCGTCTTGATAGCGTTTGGATTTGTTTTTTCGTTGGTCCCGGGGGCTACACCGAAATAGCCAGATTCAGGATTGATCGCATAGAGCTTGCCATCTTCACCCGGTTTTATCCAGGCAATATCATCACCTACCGTGGTGATCTCCCATCCGTTAAGTTCTTTGGGCGGGATCAGCATGGCAAAATTGGTTTTACCACAGGCACTGGGGAATGCCGCTGCTACGTAGGTTTTTGTTCCTTTGGGGTCTTTAGCACCTAGGATCAGCATATGCTCTGCAAGCCAGCCCTCTTCCCTGGCCATGACAGAAGCGATCCTGAGGGCGAAACATTTTTTCCCGAGTAGGGCATTGCCACCATACCCTGAGCCATAGGAAACAATGGATCTTTCTTCAGGGAAATGTACAATGTATTTTGTATCGGGGTTACAAGGCCATTTAGCATCTTCTTGCCCAGGAGAAAGTGGTGCTCCTACGGTGTGCATGCATTTTACAAATTCGCCATCGGTGCCAATTTGGTCCAATGCTTTTTTTCCCATACGGGTCATGATCTTCATGTTCACTACCACGTATTCGGAATCTGTGATCTCTACTCCTACTTGTGATATATCAGAGCCTAAAGGTCCCATGCAAAATGGGATCACATACATGGTACGACCTTTCATACATCCCTCAAAAAGTCCGCTGAGGGTCTGTTTCATTTCTTTAGGATCAATCCAGTTATTGGTAGGTCCTGCATCTTCCTTAACCCGGCTGCAGATATATGTTCGGTCTTCCACGCGAGCTACGTCGCTAGGATCTGAGAAACAAGCGAAACTGTTGGGTCGCTTTTCTTGATTTAACCTAATAAATGTACCCTTGCTCACTAATAGGTCACATAAGGCATTATACTCCTCCTCGGAACCATCACACCAGTATACACTTGCCGGCTGACAGAGCCTCGCCATGTCATCTACCCATTGCCTTAACTCTTTATGCTCCACATTTTCAGAATAATCTTCTTTTAATTCCATGATTGCGTCGTTCATCGTTATAAGCTTTTGGAGTACCACATATTACTATATTAAATCTATCATTAGAATAGACGAATAGGAGTGACTTTCATCAGTATCAAATATGACTTGGATGCATGAAAACGATTGCATCGTATGATTTTTGATAGTTGCCTGGTAACTTTCGAAAACTAAATGGAACTTTCGATTGTTGTATTTTGCCAAAATTTGAAATCGGCTGTTTTACCCGGGTGATTTAGGACTAAAAACGCCTTCTAAACGCACATAAATCATGGCGGTTGGGTTCCAATGAAAAGGGAGGAATGCAGTGCTGGGAGGATGCTTCAAGCGTGCTGCCAGCAGGTTATTTTCTAGGGTGTCCCGGCCTAAATGCGGATTATACAAGCTCACAAATGCAGTCAGAAAATAATTGCCTACTTTAGCAGTTATGGGTGATCGATATACGCTTACGGCAAGCAAAGAGGTTTTATCAAAAAGGTTGGGTGTAGATGTACCGGGTCACTATCAACCGCGGTATAATGCCGCCCCTACCCAGCTACTCCCCCTGGTCACGCCAGGATCAAAAGGGCTTTCTTTTTTTTATTGGGGCCAGATACCGGGGCGCGCTCATAACCGTTCCATCAGCGCTAAACTTTTGTATTCCGAGGCAGAAACGATTAAAAATAAGCCCATACAATTGACTACGCTCATGGAAAGACGCTGCCTGGTGCCAGCCGATGGCTTTTATACGTGGAAAAGGATCAGTAAAAAAGGTAAGGTAGCCCATAGGATTGTCTTTGGTCATAATGAAATAGTGACATTGGGAGGCATTTGGGAAGAATTTGAAGATGACAGTGGTACTGTAGCCCACACCTTCAGGATCATAACCACCCCGGCGAATTCACTAGTGGCTCCCATGCATCCTACCATGCCCTTAGTGTTAAATAAGAACGCAGAGTCCACCTGGTCGAACCCCGCCAGTACTAAAGAGGACCTACTCGCCCTATTGGATCCTTACCCGGAAAACGATATGCACAGCTACAGCGTATCTCCTAAGATCGATGATGTTACTAATGACAGTCCAGCGCTTATCCAGCCCTTTGCGCCAGCTGATCAATTTGGAAATTATTCACTTTTCGACTGACGCGTTTCAGTCACTTAAAAATGACCGGCTCCATGTTCTTTAGATGTTTGGTTGTTGTGTTTTATGGCTTTGGGACGTTCACACTCCTTTACCACGCCCCGGCCTATGGACAAAAGGAGGTGCAAACGATCCTAAAAGCGGAAAACTTTTTACTTCAAGGGGATACCAGTAAGGCCGTGACGGAATATAAACAAGCCTTAGCGCATTTTCCACAAAACTTTGTGGTGACCAAGCGGCTGGCCGAGCTCTATTATGAGCTCACGGATTATTACCATGCCATTTTGTATACGAACATAGCACTGGACATCACGGATGAATATCTAAACCGACAAGACCTGCTCTTAGCCGAGGGGAAAGGGCAAATGTCAAAGCAAGAACTTGAAGAGCAAACAGAAAAGAAACACCAATACCGGTCTGACAAATCGGATGCACACCATTTAAAAGGGCTGATCCGGCTAAAACAAATGAAACATGATGAAGCACTGGAAGAGCTGGACCGGGCCATACAATTAAACGCCTCGAATAACAGTTTGTACATCGATAAAGCCACGGTTCTCACAGCAATGGGTAAGCTGCCGGCTGCCAAAAAGTATTTACATAAGGCGGCGAAAGAACCTCTGCTGGCAGGTAAAGCGCATTTTAGCTTGGGGAATCTTTTTTTCAAAGAGAAAGGGCTGGACAGTGCATTATATTATTACAACAGCGCGATTCAATTAAACCCCCTTTTTAAATTAACGTATAAATACAAAGGGCTGGTACTTACCGAAAAACAACGATACCGGGAAGCCGTGGAAGCTCTTACCCGCTTCATACAGCTCGACGATCGATCTGAAGACGTCTTTTTTAGGCGGGCAGTACTTTACAACGAACTAGGTGAGTCTTCTAACGCGCTGGAAGACTGGACAAAGGTATTAACCCTGAACCCGGAAAACCAAGAGGCCTGGCGAAACCGTGGGCTTACCTATTTCAAAAAAGCTGAATACGAACTCGCTGTAAAAGACTTTGACGAGGCATTAAGCTTGGAGCCGGACCAATCTTTTACCCGCATCAATCGTGGATACTCTTACTACCTTCTTAACCGCCCCAATGAAGCGCTGGAAGACTTGAACGAGGGTATTAAACAAATGCCTAATTATTATTGGGGTAGGTATTTTAGAGCATTGGTGAAACTACAGTTGCGGAAAAGGAAAGAGGCTTGTAAGGATGTAAGGAAGGCGATTGAGTTGGGGATGAAAGAGGAGGATTTGGATAGGGTGTTTTTGAAGAAGTGTTTTTGAAGTGTTGGAGTGCTAGAGTGTTGGAGTGCTAGAGTGTTGAAGTGCTAGAGTGTTGAAGTGCTAGAGTGTTGGGGTGCTAGGTGTTAAGGTGGTTAAGTGCCGGGGTGTGGAAGTGTGGGGGTGGTTGTTTGGGAAAAGGATGAGCTGGTCGTTAAAAGTCATCTTCGCCGTCATCTTCTTCCTCTTCGGGTTCTTCGATGGGGATGGGTTCTTCTTCCTCTTTGTTTTTCTTCTTTTTCTCTTTTTTCGGTTTCTTTTCTTTAGGGGTTTTATTTCCTTTTTTTAGGAATGAAAAGGGGCTCTTTTTCTTTTTGCTGTCTTCTTCTAGCTCGGTAGCAGAGGTTTCTACACCGTTTTGTACTTTAGGGTCTTCGCTGTCGGGATCTAGTTCTTCTTCTTTATCTTTCTTTTTAAACAGGTTTTTGAAGAAGCCAAGAATTCCTTTTTTCTCTTTTTTCGCCTTGGCTTCGGTCTTAGCTGGATCTGCGTCTTCCATTTGCAGCCTTACATCGGGGTAAACCAGGTATTTCCTGAGATACCAGAGGTATAACTCTTGGTCGATATTGAATTTTTCCTTTTTCAGGGAAATGACGTAGGTGCTATCTACAGGTTCTTTATCAATCGAGTGATCTTTTACCAGGTCAGCGGAATCATACAGGTCACGGGTAACTGCATCACGTTCTGCTAAAGCAAATTCATCGTCAAAGAGTAGAGAATCTTCAACCTGTGGGTAGACATCTCGCATCGGGATCGTTTGTAAGCTCCTAAGCTTTCGCCTATAGGAGACCGGCTCGATCAAGAGGTACCTGTTTTTGCTGGCTTCCAGGACTTTAGGGGTCGAATCTTCGTTGAAATAGCTGAAACGCTTTCTCAGTTCCTCCTCGTCATGGATAAACGCGCTTTGATATGCAGGGCAGATCATCCTCTCCGTACAGGCTTGCACCGCGAGTAAAAAAAGAATCCCCCAAAAAAGACGATCTAGCTGTTTCATCAAAAATAAAGCTTGCCATGATTCACAAGCTAAACGAAAAATAGGGTAGTTTAGCGCTTTTCGCGTAAAAGCCCAAAGCTAACTTGAAAAAATGGTAAGTTAAACCAAATAATATAAAATGTTAGCATGAAGACTAAAATTACAATTTACACAAAATTTTTAAACAAATCCTACGTTTCTAACGTCAGTAGGACGGTCTCATTGTTACAATAACTAAATTAAGTTCGTTAAATGTCATGACAAGGAGCCTACCTAGAATCTCATTCTCAACTATTTTTTTATCTATTCTAAAAAAAACGGGCTTACATTTTAGCCTTTTTTTGATCATTGTAGCCTGCCAATCATCCAGGCACAGCAGTAATGATGCAACCGGCAATACGAAGGATCGGGATCAATTACTCGAAGAACACTTCGAGGGAGAAGCTTACCAGGTAAAATGGAATAAGTCTCGCACCCACTTTTTAGCAATAAAAAACCTTCCAAAGGAAACTAAGATCCGCACCCCGCAATCGCTGCACTTTGTGATCATGGAGGCGGCTAAGAACCAAATTGTATATGAAAACCGCGTGCTCGATGGCAAAGTCAGCTGGTATGACGATACCAAAATAGAAATGTCAGGGTACCAAGAGCACATGGACCACCCAAATGACAAAGGCAGATTTTTATATGACCTAAAGCAAAAACGAATTATCCAATACCCAAAAGAGAAGATATGACCTCTAGAAAAACTTACTTCATTACGCTTGTTATCCTAGCCGTGGCTGTAGGGGCCTGGTTATTGAACCACCTGGCCAAACCCATTCCGACCGTGACTTATGAGCCCATGGTACCGGCAAAATCCATGCTACCAGCAAAGTCATTGGCTGAGTATCGTAAAAAGCTAAAAAAGCAAAACCCGGACAACCCGGAACTTTATTACGAGATCATGGCCATGCGAAAGACTCCTTCAGACCTGGCAGCACCTGCTTATCCGTTGAACTATAAATACAACGAGATGGATGGCCTCCAAAAGAACCGAATTAATGTACGCACAAAATCCACACAATGGACCAGCAGGGGGCCTGGGAATGTACCCGGCCGTACCCGGGCTATCGTGGTCCTGGATGAGGACGCCAGCGGGAGCACTTGGCTGGCAGCCTCTGTCGGTGGTGGAATTTGGTATACCGATGATGCCGGTCAATCTTGGGATAATCGTACACCGGACCTACCGAACCTGGCCACCACAAGCTTGGTAAGGTCCGTGAGTAACCCCAACGTTTTCTACGCGGGTACCGGTGAAAGTTTTGCCTCACCGGGGTTCACCACCGGGAGCAATGGCGATGGAATGTTCAAATCAACTGACGGGGGCCAATCCTTCTTCCAACTCGCCAATACAGCAAATGACCCTCGATTTACCAACGTTAACCGGGTAATCGTAAACCCACTGGATGAAAACATAGTTTTGGCATGTACCATCGGCTTTATCTCTGTAGATAGACCCGAAGATGATACTTCGTACATTTTAAAATCCACCGACGGCGGCGCCAGCTGGACCGAGGTATTCCAAAGTGAAGCGGAAATCCAACAGTTACTGGCCATGCCGGGTGATTTCAACACCCTGTTTGCTTCCTTGCGAGGCTCAGGCATTTACAAAAGTATCGACCAAGGAGAGACCTGGGAATATTCCAGCCCGGGACTGAGCTCGACGGGACGAATTGAAATGGCAATCTCACCGGCAAACACTAACCGCATATTTGCCTATGCCGAAGGAGGCAATTTTTCAACGGATGCAGACCTTTGGATCTCTGACGATGCCGGTGAAACGTGGACACTAACCCGTGAAGCCGATAGCCCACAGAACGTTGACAATCTCCTACAAGGTAATTTCGACAACGTGATCATAGGGCATCCTTTTGATGAAGACATTGCTTATTTCGGTGGAGTAGACCTTTTCAAAACGGAATTAGTCTCTAGTTTTGCCGACCCTGTATTCACAGTCTCCGAAACGCTAGTTAATACTAGCTCATTTTTAGATTTTAACGACTTTAGGGGTACGTTTTTAAACGGAGGAGCGGTAACAGGTCCTGTACCCACCTCCCAATTAAAGACCGTAGAAATACGTTTTGGCCCCGGGGTAAATCAGAATGCGCACCAATTTACCGTCCCCCCTACTTCCGGTAACTTCGGGAACGGTTCTTCAGGAGTACCTGACGAAGATTACGAATACATAGACTTTGTAAATGTTCCCTTCCAGGCATGGGATGTTTCTGTTGTACCCGAACGACAGCTTGTGATCTCTTTTCGTGACCAAGAAAGGAACGGCCAATGGGATCTGACCGGCTTAAATGACCCAGATGAAGGCAGGGAATATATTTTCATCCACGACTTGGACTATGATGCCGCTACCCCAAATACAAACGTAACCGTAAATGGTGGCCATACCTTTGAACGGATGTACTTCTTATGGCCGATTTCTGCAACGGAAAACACCATCAATACGTCTAATCTCCCTACCTCCCATGTAAGGATAATTCCATCACAAGTACAGGTCCAGGAACGCAATACGGTCAATATGTCGGACTCAAGGAATTCATTTCCCAATAACCCCGTCAATACCTTTGACCAGGTGGGGCAATTCGGTACGGTCTCACAAGAAGGGGGTCTCCACCCTGACCACCACTATTTACAGGTGATCAACGCCAATCCCACCACGCAGACTTTCCAGGTCATTAACGGGAACGACGGGGGAGTTTACCTTTCTACTCCTTCCACCACACCCGGTGAACAAGACGGAAGCTGGGTCTTTTCAGGCAGCGGCTATAACACCGGGCAGTTCTACGCGGCCGTAAAGCAGCCCGGGGCAGATGTGTATGCCGGGGGCCTGCAAGATAATGGATCGTGGACCTCACAAACCGGTGAAGTGGCCAACGATAACTCGCAATACGTAAGGTCAGGCTTTGGAGATGGTTTCGAAGCCAGCTGGAACCTGTCAGATGGCAATCTGCTCATTGTATCCTCCCAATTCAATAATTTTATTGGGTCTCTCAATGCCGGGCAAGGCGATCTTAACCAAACGTATGCTGCCGATTTCGGGTTCACCGATCGAGGGCCTTTTGTTTCTCGCTTGGCCAGTTCACCACAAAATCCTGAGCTTATTTTCACTGTAGGTTCACAAGGCGTATGGAAATCGCGAAGATTTGGTTTAAACCTAGGGGCATGGGAATTGACGCCGATCACCACGAATTGGGCATTTAATGATATCAGTGATGTTGAAGTTTCACTGGCAGACCCTTCCTTGGTGTGGGCAGGCGGCAGAATGGATGCATTCGGTAGCTTTTTCGTGTCTACTGATGGCGGAGACTCCTTCCAAGAGGTGGAAGACTATACTACGGTCACCATGGGGCTTACCAGTGGAATATTTACACACCCGACCCAACGCAACACGGCCTATGCCCTGTTCTCTTTTGCAGATCGCCCGAAAGTGCTCAGGACCACGGACCTAGGGCAAACGTGGGAGGATATCAGCGGCTTCGAAACCACCGATGAGAGTACGAACGGGTTCCCGGATGTAGCCGTAAATACATTGCTAGTACATCCGAATGAGCCGAATACAATATGGGTAGGTACGGAAATAGGTATCGTAGAATCTACCAATAACGGTGCCACTTGGCAGCTGTTAGAGGGAAATCTACCTAGTGCGCAAGTTTGGCAGCTCACGGCTACTGAAGATAGGATCATAGCCGCTACCCACGGTCGTGGGATCTGGACTACGGAACTGAGTCCCGCATTGCCTGCGAGATTTATTCCGAATATAGTGGAAGTTACACAAACTACCGCCGGGGGACTCACGATCCTGGCCAGGTATTACGAGGTATACGACGGGATACAACTGTTTTTAGACGGGGAGCTATCGACGAACCTAGGGGTGCCCACAGAACCCGGGCTATTTGTTTACAACATCCCTTTAAACCCGTTCCCTACCCAAGATCGCACTATCGAACTCCGGATCGATGGGACAACAGGTGGCACCACCGTAAGCTCGATCCCACAAACCATCGACATATTTGGTTTAGTAGTGCGCAATCAATACGCTACGGATTTTAACAACTTGTCGCTGGATGACTTTGAGTTGAGCGGTTTTGAAATTGAAGAAATAGAGGGATTTTCCGATGGAGCATTACACAGCACTCACCCCTACCCTGCCTCGGTAGAACTGACGGCCCAGCTAAAGGTGCCTATCCGTGTAGCAAGCCCGCCCCGCGCTAGTATCCAATTCGATAACATTGCCCTTGTTGAAACCGGCGGCACCGCAAATGATTTTGTTATCGTAGAAGGATCTGAAGATGGCATCAACTGGGAGCCAGTTGGCCCGGGTTATGACGCGGAGGAGAATATCCGCTGGCGTAATGCCTTAAATCGTCTTAATGACCCCACGGAAGATCTGTATGAAACCACAGGATTTAGGTTAACCGATACCTTTGATGAGGGCGATACTATCTTCATACGTTTTCGCCTTTTTTCTGACTTTGGTAACCCGAACGATGCTGCCTTTTGGGGATGGGCCATTGACAACCTTTTGATACAAACTGACGAGCTGGTCACAAGCACGGAAACGGGCATCCGGGAAGAACCCCTGAAAATATTTCCAAACCCCATCAGCAATAACCAGGTACATGGGCAATATTTCCTCTCTTCACCGTCGGAAGTAACATTGGAAGTAGTAGACTTGAACGGGCGACAGGTGGCTAGTGATGCTTTAGGAATAAAATTACCGGGAGCACATACCTTTGATATTGACTTAGCCGGTGAAGAAGCGGGGGTTTACCTTGTACGACTAGCCGCCCAAGGTAACGAGACTACGTTACGCGTGATGAAACCGGACTGATAGTCGTTACATAAGGGACCATATACCTGGGTTAACCCGGCAAATAAGCCTGTAGCAGAGAGGGGTAAGTTAAACTACTCCCCTCTTCTTCTAAGGACATCATTGAAAATTCAAGTGACGTACGGAGGGGAGACCTCCAGGAACAGCGTGGCACATTTGAGGCCTGTGCGTAAGCAGCCTATAGGGGCTGGACAGCGCGTTTTGCGCGGAAAATGGGCTTTGTTCCTGGCGCCCTTTTCTTTTGTTTC
>JANQLQ010000084.1 GCA_028280565.1 Fulvivirga sp. | reverse complement strand
GGCAAAACCATAGAAACGACCAGGTCGCAACAATCAACTGGCAGTTCACAACTAAGAATGCTAGGATAAAATTAAAACGACTATACCCGTCATTTGAGGTGTGACATGACACTAGTGTTCCGTCAAGGCTCAACTGACGTCTAGGATTAAATAATGAACTTTATTTGCAGTAGTTGGGAAGTTCTTGACAAGTCAGCAATAGGCAAAGGGCAGTTGGCAAAATACGGCACTGCTGATTGCTTCTTGAGGTATCATTGAGGGTTTAAGTGGGGCACGGAGGGGAGACATCCAGGAACAGTACGGCTCATCTGAAGCCTATGGATAAGTGGCCTATAGCGGCTGAGCAGTGCGTTTAGCGCGGAAAATGGGCTTGGTTGCTGGTGTTCTTTTCTTTTATTTCGTTTGCTTTTAGACGTGCAAAAGAAAATGAAACCTGGACTTAGAACCACAAGACCCCGCGTATACTGCTCATTGCAAGGCTGGCATTACCCGAAACATTTCAAAAATACAGCCTAATTTTCAAAGACGTCCTCTTTACAGGCTGCCGACTTCAAGCAAAGGATTTAAAAAATAGTTTAACATGGGAGTAGCACTAGCTAATCCCCTGAAAGGTCCTGCCCAGTGATATGATACAACAAAGTTTTCACCTCATCCTCCTTCGCATGATCCCCGATCTTTTCAAAAGAATGGATAAGGTTACGTAAGGTCCGTTTAATGATCTCCCGGTTATCACAGGGTTCAAAAAATGCGTCCCTAGGGGTGACCCTCAACTCACCGATGTAATTTTCAATATCTTCCCGGGAGAAGATCAAGCCCCGGTTAAAGGCATTCACATAAAACTGCGGATAGGCTGGATCCTTGTAAGTAAGGATAAATAAATTGGGTAAATTCACCCCATAAACAGGCAGTTTTAGCTTTTGCGCTACTAGCAGGTACACGACGCACAGACTGATAGGGTTTCCCTTTTTTGACTCCAGCACACAGTTGATCATGGAATTACTGGGAGAATGAAAGTTTTTGGTATTCGCCGCAAATTTAAGCTTCCCAAATAGCACACTATTCAAAATTTTCACCTGGTCGTAAGGATAGGAATCGGGTTTAAACTCTACCCAAGCTTCATAATAGATCTGCTCCAGGTCTTGTTTCAGCTTGATGTATTCCAGGTCAGGGTATTGATAGCTTGCTACCAGCCACATCCCCTTCAGCAGGTCATCGGATTCGTGCTCATACCATGTTTGTAATCGCTGCTTCAGAAGGTCAAATTGCAGGGTATGGACCAAGTCTTCGATACGCTCTTGTAAAAGCGGGTTGAGGGTGCTTTCCCACTCCTGCTCCAGGTAGGGGATCACCTCCTCTCCTAACGATGTGATCTTTTGCTCGACGTGGGATACAATTTCCGAATCCTCATCATCAAGTAATGAGATTAAGGCTTTTAGTTCATTCTCGTTCATAGTTCCATAAGTGAATTTTTGAATGAATTGAACGCAGTACTGATCATCTCGCTTTTCTTCATATTTTGTTTGAACCTGTTAACATCCTATTTCCCCTTGGCCTTAAACGGGTAATCCATTCATTTACGTCTGTATAACCCCCACATTAAATTTCTCCACGGAAGCCTGGTTCGCCGCTTCTATCCCCATAGAAACTACTTTACGGGTCTCCACAGGGTCTATGATCCCATCCACCCAAAGCCTTGAAGCAGCATAGTAAGGGCTGAGTTCTTCATTGTATTTATTGGTGATCTCTTCTAGCAGCGTTTCTTCTTCCTCCTTGGATAGTTCCTTACCCTGTGCCTTCAAAGTAGCTACCTTGATCTGGAGCAGGGTTTTAGCGGCCGAAGCGCCACTCATCACCGCTATTTGTGCCGAGGGCCATGCATAGATCAAGCGAGGATCATAGGCCTTACCGCACATGGCGTAATTGCCCGCCCCGTACGAATTACCAATAATGAACGTAAATTTAGGCACCGTACTATTGGCCATGGCATTCACCATCTTAGCACCGTCTTTAATGATACCACCGTGCTCGGCCTTACTTCCCACCATAAATCCGCTGACATCTTGTAAGAATACCAGTGGAATTTTACGCTGATTACAATTCATGATGAACCGGGCGGCCTTATCTGCCGAATCGGAATATATGACCCCTCCCATTTGCATCTCGCCTTTTTTATTTTTGACCACCTTACGCTGGTTGGCCACAATGCCTACTGCCCAGCCATCTATGCGGCCGTAACCGCATACGATCGTTTTCCCATAAAGCTTTTTGTATTCATCAAATTTGGAGTCGTCCACCAGGCTTTTGATGAGCTTTACAGTATCATAGGGCTTTACCCTATCGCTGGGCAATATCCCGTACAGATCTTCTAATGCCTGCGTTGGCGGAGCAGCTTCTATCCGGTCAAAACCGGCTTTTCCCGGTTCGCCGATCTTGTTAAAAATACTTTTAATGTAGTCGAGGCAAGCTTCGTCGCTTTCAAACCGGTTATCCGTAACTCCCGATATCTCGCAATGGGTGGTAGCTCCTCCTAGGGTTTCATTGTCGATATTCTCGCCTATGGCTGCTTTTACCAAGTAAGAACCCGCCAGGAAAATAGAACCGGTCTTATCCACGATCATGGCCTCATCGGACATGATCGGCAAATAGGCGCCACCTGCCACACAACTGCCCATAATAGCGGCGACCTGGACAATACCCATAGAAGACATCTTCGCATTATTCCTGAATTGCCTCCCGAAGTGCTCCTTATCCGGGAAGATCTCATCTTGCATAGGCAGAAAAACACCGGCACTGTCTACAAGGTAGATGATCGGCAAATGATTTTCCATCGAGATCTCCTGCGCTCGCAGGTTTTTCTTTGCCGTAATGGGGAACCAAGCGCCGGCCTTCACGGTGGCGTCATTCGCCACGATCACGCATTGGCGGCCTTGCACATACCCTATCCCTGTGATAACACCACCGGAAGGGCACCCCCCTACCTCGCCGTACATTCCTTCTCCTGCCAAAGCGCCTACTTCTAAAAACTCAGAGCCCTCGTCGGTGAGATAGGCTATGCGTTCACGGGCCGTGAGCTTGCCTTTTTTATGATGTGATTCGATTTTCTTTTCCCCACCCCCCAAGTATACTTTCTGAAGCCGTGACTTCAGTTGAAAGACCAGTTGTTTGTTATGATCTTCGTTCTGATTGAATTCAATATCCATAGAAATATCGCCTCATTTTCATTTTATAAAATTGAAAATTAAATGATCTTACCAAGAAAAAAGGAAAGATAAATGATTATTTTCCCTTCTCCGCTTTACGTCGGTCTCGCTCGATTTTGCGACTGCTTTTGCCCAAAGGAGCAAAAAAATGTTTGGGTTGAGTATCGATATGGATCAGCAGTTGATCCAGGCTCCTCACGGCATTATTGAGATTAACATAAAGCGAATCGCTCGTTAAAAGCTTGCCTAGTGTGCCTTCATTGTTGGCGAATTTATCAACAGCCTCGGTCAAAGCCCCCAGTGTTTGATTCGCTTGTGCTAATGTCTTGCTTAGCTCCAGGTTGTTCAGTGAATCCGAAAATTGGGTCATGTTACTCAGCAATGGTTTTAGGTCATCCAAGCTGGTTTTTATTGCCGCCCCTGCCTGGTTAAACGTGCCTGTGAGTGTGTCCAGGTTATACCGGGTTCGGCTTATGGTGTAGTTTACATTTTCTGTTACCAGTCGCAGGTTATTCAGGATGCTATCGATCTTTCCTTTTTCACCTGCCAGCTGGTCCAGGACCGTATTGATCTTTTTTATTGTGGATTCTAAGTTATTAGCCACGGGCTGGGCGCTTTCGGCCAAGATATCCGTTATCCCCCGATCCATCACGGCGATGATCGTATCCCGTACCTCTATGGGGCGATTGATATCCCCTGTGCCTAAAAGGATGGATTTATTTCCCAAGAAATCACTGTTCAAAGTAGCTGTTGCGGAATCCCCGAGTACGATATCACCGGATATATCTATTTCCACTAGTATCTGGTTGGTTTTATCTTGCAGGAGCCTGATCTGGCTCACACGCCCCACGGTAAAACCATTGATCAGCACTGGGTTAGAGACATTCAGACCATTAACATTTTCATAGATCGCGTAGTACTTATTACTACTGGAGAAAAAATCGATCCCTTTCAGGTAGTTAAAGCCTAAATACAAGATTGCAATGGAAATTACCATAAACAATCCCACTTTGAATTCTTTTGAAAATCTCACCACGCTAATTTAAGGATTCAATTTCGTTTTTGTAATCCCTAAAGGCCCTGAATATTCCTGAAGCTATATTTCCTTGTATGGAAGGGTCATTCAATTCCTTTTCCTCCTTAGGGTTGGTGAGAAAACCAATTTCTACAAGCACACTGGGCATAGCTGTGCTCCAAAGCACGTAAAGGCTGGATTGTTTCACCCCGAGGCTTCTCCGGCCTGCCCTTCTTTCAAATTGGTCTTCGATCTTAGTAGCAAGTTTGATGCTGTTATATTGGAAAGCAGATTGTGTCAACGAAAATAAAATGGCTGATTCAGGGGAGCTGGGGTCGAAATCGTATTCTTTTTCATAATCCTCTTCTAGCAAGATCACGGAGTTTTCACGCTTTGAAACCTCGAGGTTCCTGCCGGTATTTTGCGCTCCCATCACATAAGTCTCCGTACCATAGATGGCATTTTTTCTTTCAGCACTTACGTCTGCCGGAAGGGCGTTGGCATGGATAGAGATGAAGACATCACCATTATTATCATTGGCTATTTTGGGTCTCCCTTTTAGCGTGATGAAATTATCGGTGGTCCGAGTATAGATCACTTTAACATCGGGTAAGTACTCTTCAATATAACCGCCGACTTTCAAGGATACGTCCAGCACCAGGTCCTTTTCTTTCGTGAATTTTCCCTGTGTTCCCGGGTCTTTTCCCCCATGCCCAGGATCAATGATCACTGTTTTTACCTTAAAATCAGAGGTAGGGATAGGAGTAGAAGAAGTTAGCAAGGTTATTGCTATCAGTAGGAATACTATGGCATTATTCTTCACAATGTTTCGCTTCTTAATAGTTATTCCAATAACTTTGAACAAAGTTGTAAAATTTTCCCTAAAACCGAAAAATACGCTATTTAATTTGAATTTCTGGGCTTTGGAGAAGTTAGGTTTCATCGGTGTATTTTTTCTTTTTACTCTTTCCATTGCTTATGGCCAGGTTCCCGAAGTACCAGTAGAGACCCCCAGCGAACTATTAGGTAGCGAAGAAATTGCTGCCGATACCACCATCAATTCTGATTCCACGGCCATGGTATTGGACTCCCTCGCCAACCAAGCTATAGATTCCACCGCCGTAGAAGAGACTCCCAGCGGAGATATAGAAACTACCATCAATTACTCTGCCAGAGATTCCATTAACTTTTCACTGGACACTAAAATCGTCAAGCTTTATGGTGACGCGAAGATAAAATATGGGCTGATCGAACTAGAGGCCGATCATATAGTCATCGATTATAACGAAAACACATTGAGTGCAAGCGGCCGGACAGACAGTACCGGCACAAGAATAGGATTCCCCATCTTCAAAAATGGGGCGGAGGTATATGAAACACGTGATATCACTTACAATTTTAAGACCGGGAGGGCACGCATTTCGGAGGTAGTTACCCAACAGGGTGACGGTTTCTTGCATGGTGAAACTGTATACAAAAATGAAAGAAACGAGTTATTCAGTATAGATAATACCTACACTACATGTAACTTGAGGCATCCACATTTTAGGATCAAGGCGAAAAGGACCAAGGCCATCCCGGAGGATAAGATCGTTTCTGGTCCGTTCAATCTCGAGATCAACGACGTGCCCACACCGCTGGGCTTTTTCTTTGGGATGTTCCCGGCAAAAAATGAGGCGAGTTCCGGGATAATCGTACCCTCTTATGGAGAAGAGCGACGCAGGGGCTTTTTTTTACGCGGAGGGGGCTACTTTTTCGACATCAGTGACTATGTAAAAACTACGATCAGGGGAGATATCTACAGCAGGGGCGGACATGGTGTAAATGTTAGCACCGTTTACAAGAAAAGGTATGCTTACAATGGTAGCTTCAACTTTAACTACACCAAACTAAGAACCAGTGATAACATTGAGATAGACAATAACCAGAATGATTACCGCCTCACTTGGACCCATACGCCCCAGACTAAAGGAAGGAGCCGTTTCTCAGCCTCTGTAAACGCCGCTACTTCCACTTTTAACACCAACAACTTCCTTGGGATCAACGCGGACCCAAATAGCGGACGCCTCGATAATTTTACTCAAAACCTAAGTTCTACGGTCACTTTCTCTACTACTTTCGGCAATTTGTTTTCACTGGGACTTAGTGCACGCCATAATCAGAATGTGGGTACCCGGGAAGTAGATATCCTCCTACCCTCTATGACGTTTAACATGTCCAACGTTTATCCTTTCCAGGGCAAATCGGGAGGAGGAACAGGGAACGGGCTACTGGACAAGCTCAACCTTAGGTATACACTGGAAGGGAATAACGAGATAACGAATAACTTAGGCCGTATCGGCGATTCCGACACAGATAGTATCGCTCCTTTCGACTTTAGTACCCTAGGCACTTTCTTTGAAAATGCCAGTAGGGGCTTTAACAATCGCATTCCTATTTCCACATCCTTCCGGTTATTGAAGCACCTCACAGCATCACCCACTATTAATTACCAAGAACGCTGGTATTTCGAAAGTTTAGAGTATGGCCTCGACCCTGATAATCCGAACCAAGCCACGGTGATCGACACAGTAGATGGATTTAACCGGGTGTACAATTATAACATGAGTATGGGGATCAATACCCGGCTTTATGGTACAAAATTTTTTAAAAAAGGGAGTATACAAGCGATACGACATGTTATGAACCCCAGCATTACGCTCTCTTACACTCCTGATTTCAGCGGTGAGCGGTATGGCTTCTACCAGCGCCTGGAAACTGAAGAAGGTGAAGTACTCGTTGAAGACCGTTTTCGTGGCTTCCAATATGGCAACGCCCCTAACCGGGAAAGCGGGTCTATTGGTTTTTCATTGACCAATACCTTGGAAATGAAGATCAAAACCAAAAAGGACACGTCTGACCAGGCACGTAAGGTGCCTATCCTGAACAACTTCGGGTTTAATACCAGTTACGATCTCGTAGCAGATTCATTCCAGCTCTCTAATATCAGTTTTCGGGCGAATACGGCGCTGTTCAAGAAAAAATTGAGCATCAACTTTAACGGGAACCTTGATCCCTATGTGTACGTGCCAGATGACCGAACGGATGCCGGAAGGAGGATCGACCTGTACACCTGGAACAATGGTGAAGGCATAGGCAGGCTCAGCTCAGCATCGCTAGCCCTGAGCACTAACCTTAACCCCAAGGCGAGAGATGCCGAGGAGCGTAATACTGACAAGATCGTGAATTCGGACCTGAGTCAAGAAGACAAGGATTTTTTGCTCAATAACCCCGATGCTTACATTGATTTCGAGATCCCATGGAGCCTGAATATCAATTATAACTTAAACTACACGCGCCGGGGGCTGTCTGAAGCTGAAATTGTTCAATCCTTACGCTTTTCCGGCGACCTTTCCTTAAGCGAAAAGTGGAAGTTGAATTTCAACTCCGGGTATGACTTTGAAAACAGGGAATTTACCACCACTACCCTCGGGATCAACCGTGACCTGCACTGCTGGGTGATGAATTTTAACTGGACCCCCTTTGGCCGATTCACAAACTACACCTTTACCATCCGGGTAAAATCCGCGTTATTACAGGACTTAAAGATTGATCGTAACCGGAGCTTCTTCGACCAGTTCTAAGCCATTAACTGACGAACATGTTACATGATGATTTGCAGTATTGGAGACCTTGGAACAGGGCATCATTGAGAATTCAAGAGGCATATAGAGGGGAAATCTCCAGGAACAGCGCGGTCCATTTGAGGCCTGTGCGTAGTTTCGTTTTCTTTTGGGCGCGCAAAAGAAAATGAAAACCGGGCTTAGAACCACAAAATCCTGCGTATACTACTCATTGCGAGGCTGGCATTACCCGAAACATCTTAAAAAGATAGATTAACCTATCAAAATTAAACGTCTTACTATCAAAGCTAATTTGAGAGGACACGCTGTAACAGTCAGCAATAGGTGATGTACAGTAAGCAAAATGGGGTTGCCGATTGCCACTGGCCTACTGCCGACGTTAAGAATGGGACCGGAAAATTAGTTTAACCGTTATTTGAGGCCTAACTGGACGCTAACCATGATTTAACCTCTTCCAGGTCCGGGTTTTTCACCTCGTTGAGCTTCATTTTCTTACGCATGCCACACACATCGTTAAACAGTTTATTGGGATTAGACTGTTTCAACTGCTCTATGGTATGTATCCCTAGCTTTTGGATCACGGGGATCAGCTCAGGTCTCACCCCCACTTGCTCATAATCTTTTGCGCTAGCAACTACCGGTCTTTTTTCCGGCTTCATTTGGGGGAAAAAGAGCACATCTTGGATCGAGTTAGAATTTGTCATGATCATAGCCAGCCGATCGATGCCCACACCCAGGCCCGCGGTGGGCGGCATACCGTACTCCAAAGCACGTAGGAAATCCTCATCGAGGGTCATGGCTTCTTCATCTCCCCTTTTTCCAAGCTCCAATTGTTCCTGGAAGCGCTCGCGCTGGTCTATGGGGTCGTTTAGCTCAGAAAAGGCATTGCAGATCTCTTTACCATTGGCGATCGCTTCAAAGCGCTCTACCAGCCCTTCTTTATCGCGATGCTTTTTGGCCAATGGAGACATTTCTACCGGGTAATCAGTAATAAACGTCGGTTGTATGAGTTTGCCTTCGCATTTCTCCCCGAATATTTCGTCTATCAATTTGCCTTTGCCCATAGTTTCGTCTATGGGTACTTCAAGTTTTTTAGCAGTTTCCCGGAGTTGCGTTTCATCCATCCCGGAAATATCTATGCCCGTATAGTGCTCTATAGCTTCAAACATAGTGAAACGCTTCCAGGGGCGTTTGAAGTCGATAACGTTCTCACCCACTTGCACTTCTGTAGTACCATGGAGATCCAGCGCCACCTTCTCGATCATCTCCTCCACTAGGTCCATCATCCAATGATAGTCTTTATAGGCCACGTACAATTCCACCTGCGTAAACTCAGGGTTGTGGAAGCGCGACATGCCCTCGTTGCGAAAGTCCTTTGAAAATTCGTAAACTCCATCAAAGCCACCTACAATCAGCCTTTTTAAATACAGCTCATTGGCAATACGCAGGTACAAAGTCATATCCAATGCATTGTGATGGGTCTTGAACGGCCTGGCCGCAGCGCCACCGTACAAAGGCTGCAATACCGGGGTCTCTACTTCCAAATATCCCCGGTTATTGAGGTACTGGCGCATAGAATTTACCAGCTGCGTTCTCTTAATAAAAGTATCGCGTATGTCCGGGTTGACGACCAAGTCCACGTACCGCTGGCGATAACGCATCTCCGGGTCTGAGAAAGCGTCATGCTTGACAATATTGCCATCTTCACCTTTCGTTTCTTTTACAATAGGCAAAGGACGCAACGACTTACTCAGCACCTTCATACGAGAGACATGTATTGAAATTTCACCCGTTTGGGTGGTAAATACATGACCATCAATGCCTATGATATCTCCAATATCCAGTAACTTTTTGAATACCGTATTGTATAAAGTTTTGTCCTCTTCCGGGCATATATCATCCCTTCTCACATATATTTGGATACGCCCGGTAGCATCTTGTATCTCTGCAAAAGAAGCGGATCCCATGATCCTGCGGCTCATAATACGTCCTGCAAGAGAGATGTTCTTATAGTCCAGTTTCCGTTTCTCATAGTTTTCGAATATTTCGCGTATGGAAACGTTGACTTTGAAAAGCTCAGCTGGGTAGGGATCTATCCCTATTTTTTCCAGCTCTTCTTTCGCTTGTCTTCTAACTATTTCTTGCTCACTCAGGTGCATTATTGGGAATAAAATTGTGATATGTAAAATTTAAAACCGCAAAGATAGATGAAAGTTCTCATTTTTGAGGGGAATGCAGCGATCAAGTTGAGCGTAACTCTCACCCTTGGTCGATCGGCTGGTAATCTATGGCTACAGGAAAGTATGGATTATTGCCTGCGGACCTCTTTCCTCCTCTTGATCTCTCTCCGGATAAGCTTGAGTTCACGACTACTCTGCCCGGCTACAGAGGTGTTTTCCTCTGCCCTGCGAAATAGGTAAGGCATTACTGACCTGACCGGGCCATAAGGCACATACTTGGCTACGTTATAGCCGGCTTTGGCCAGGTTGAAAGATATATTCTCACTCATGCCATAGAGCTGTGCAAACCAAACACGAGGGTCATCGTTTTTCATACTATGCTTTTCCATCAGCAACGCGAGGTAGTAATTGCTATACTCGTTATGCGAGCCGTTGATCACGGAAATTCGCTGCTTATTATCCACACAAAAGGCCAAAGCCTTATCATAGCTTGTATCCGTTGATCCCTTATCCGGTTGGATAGGGCTAGGCATCCCTGCCTCTTGTGCACGCTCACGTTCTTTTTCCATGTACGCTCCTCTTACCAGCTTAGCCCCCAGGTAATAGTTATGCATCGCGGCATAATGGAATGCTTTTCTGAGGTTCGAAAGCATATCTACCCGGTACATCTGGTAAGTGTTATACACAATGGCCTTGCGCTGGTTAAACTTCCTCATCATGGCATAGACCATCTCATCGATAGGCTCTTGGATCCAGCTTTCTTCGGCATCGATCAAGATGGGGATACCATGCTCATGCGCTTTCGCACATATCTCTTCAACCCGTTGTTTCACACGCTCATAAGCTTCCTGCTCAGGAGCCGCCAGCGTTTTACCTTTTTGTATTTTTTGAAGTAGCGCAGAATCAGCGATCCCGGTGGTCTTAAAAACACAAAAAGGGATATTCCCATGGCCTTTCGCCTTTTCAATGGTCTTCAATATCTCTTCCTTGGTACGATCAAAACCTGCCTCGTCATCCTCACCTTCCACGGAATAGTCAAGGATAGTACCAATATTAAATTTGGCCAGTTGTTGGATCGTTTTCTCACTTTCATCAATCGTCTCGCCGCCACAAAAATGATCAAACACGGTATTTTTAATGATCCCGGCCAGTGGCAAACCCAACTTCAGCCCTATTTTAACAAAACCGGTAGAAAGGGAGTTGATCCAGGGGTTGTTTACTATGGTAAACAGGAAGTGGGCTTTTTTTAAGGCCTTGTCAGATCGTAATTCAAAAGCGATGGACGTATCGTCAAAAGAAACGTTAGACTTTAGCTGCATAATCCAGGGTAAAAAAACGGCACAAAGATATAAATAAACCTACTAAGGGCCGGTTTTGTTTTATTTTAAATATCTTTAGATCGGTATGAAAGAAGTAACCACGATAGACCAAGTCAGGAAAAAAATAGACGAAATAGACCGTCAACTCCTCGATTTACTCAACCGGAGAATGGAGCTTGTGCAAGAAGTGGGCAAAATCAAAAAGATCTCTAATGCCACGATCTACCGGCCGGAGCGAGAGCGGGAGATCATTGAGCGCCTCTCCGGCATCAATACGGGCAAGCTCAATCAACAGGCCATTGAGGCGATCTTCCTGGAAATATTCGCGGTAAGCCGGAACATAGAACTCCCGGAAAAAGTGGCCTACTTGGGGCCGGAGGGCAGCTTCACCCATCAAGCTGCCGAGGCAAGGTTCGGTGCTATGAGTGAATATATGTCACTCAATAATATTCAGTCCGTTTTTGAGGCGGTAATCTCCGAAAGAGTAAAGTACGGCATTGTACCTATTGAAAATAATCAACAGGGCATCGTAGGCGAGACCATGAACCAGCTCAGTAGCTGTGAGGTAAATATTGTCTCTGAAGTGCCCATGCCGATCCACTTTTCTTTCGCCTCTCAAAATGAAAACCTAAACGAGATCCAGAAGGTGTATTCCAAGGATATCGCCTTCAGGCAATGTAGTAAATTCATTAAAGAATACATCGGGACTGACGTACACATGATCCCGGTGGAATCGACTTCGAAAGCTGCCTTATTGGCTTCAACAGATAATACGGCCGCAGTCATTTGCTCTCACATTGCCGCCAAAATGTACAACCTGCCTATCTTATTTGCCAACATCCAAGATAGTGCGGATAACTATACGCGTTTCCTCATCCTAAGCAAATCCTACAAAAACGCCATGAGCGATAATGATAAGACCACGATCCTGGCGCGTATATCTGATAAACCGGGAAGTTTGGTCACCTTTTTGCAAAAATTTCACGAAACGGGGGTCAATTTCACGAAAATAGAAAGCTACCCTGCCAAAGATGGCAAACGATTTAAGTATTGGTTTTTTATCGAATTCGACGGCCATGTGGATGACCCCGTTATCCATACCGTCATGCAGGAGAACATAGAACAAATCAAATGGTTAGGTAGCTATCCAAAATTATGCTAAATGGAAATATTGGGGAACGAGGAGAATGGATTTAGCAGGCCATGGGTAATTGCAGGTCCATGTAGTGCAGAAACCTATGATCAGCTCTATGCTGTCACAAAATCGGTATACAAACTAGGAGTAAAAGTGGTACGGGCGGGCGTATGGAAACCGCGAACACGTCCTAATAATTTTGAGGGCGTAGGTGCCGAGGCCTTGGCCTGGATGGAATCCATAAAAAAGGAAATAGGGGTCAAGTTTGCCATAGAGGTGGCCAATGCCGAACATGTAGAATTGGCCTTGAAGTATGGCATTGACATGGCTTGGCTCGGCGCAAGGACCACGGTAAATCCTTTCACCGTGCAAGAGATCGCCGATGCGCTGAAGGGAACGAATATTCCCGTGATGGTTAAAAACCCTGTCAATCCTGATTTAGCGTTGTGGATGGGTTGCATTGAACGGATAGCCAATGCCGGTATCCAAGAGATCGCTGCCATTCACAGGGGTTTCAGCTCTTATAAAAAAACACGCTTTCGTAATGAACCTTTATGGCAATTGCCCATCGAACTCAAAAGCCGCTTACCGGGAGTGCCTTTGCTCTGTGATCCAAGTCATATTGCCGGGGACAGTTCCATGATCCATGAAATCTCGCAAAAAGCGCTGGATTTAAATTACGATGGTATCATGGTGGAAACGCACCCCGATCCCGATAACGCCTGGAGCGATCCAAAGCAGCAGGTGAGCCCTGGCCAGCTGGCTGAAATTCTAAAAGATCTAAAACTAAGGCAAGACACTTGTGATGATTCTTTATTTAAAAGCCAGCTTGAAGAGCTTCGAAATAAGATCGATAGCATTGACCATGACCTGGTAGAAAACCTAGCAAACCGCGCAAAGATCATTGAAGAGATCGGGCAATACAAGAAAGACAACGATGTAACTATCCTGCAAATTGAACGGTGGAATAAGATCTTAAGGTCGCGAAAAGAATGGGGACAACCCCTTGGGCTCAATGCCGAGTTTATCGAAGAATTGTATAAAGCTATCCATTCCGAATCGATCAGGAAGCAAACCGAAATTTTTAACCGCACACCACAAAGCCCCAAATAAATTGGAAAAAGTAACCATAACCGGTGACGTTGCCACGGTTTTAAAAAACACATTGCAACAAGGAAACTTTACAAACGTGGCCGTTTTGGTGGATGAAAATACCCATCGTCACTGCTACCCGCTGCTGAGAGACCATCTCCCCGAACATACACTTGTACAAATCAAGAGTGGGGAGATCCACAAAAATATCGAGACCTGTGTTTCTATCTGGAGTGTTTTAACTCAACAATCTTTCGATCGCAAGGGGATCATGATCAACCTCGGCGGGGGGGTTATTGGAGACATGGGCGGTTTTTGCGCGCGAACTTACAAAAGGGGCATCTCTTTCATCAATGTCCCTACCACGTTACTGGCCCAAGTAGATGCCAGCGCAGGAGGTAAACTAGGCATTGATTTTGAACATTTCAAAAACCACATCGGTCTTTTTAGCGAACCTGACCAAGTGATCATCGACCCGGTCTTCTTGCAGACACTGTCGGCCAGGGAGCTTCGTTCCGGCTATGCCGAGGTGATCAAACATAATTTGATCGCTGATAAAGCTGGCTGGGAAAAGATCAAAAATACCCCGTTTGAGCAGTTAGACTGGAAAGCGATCATCCAACATTCTGTAAAATTAAAACAAAATGTGACCGACCAAGACCCCACGGAAAAAGGCATAAGGAAGATCTTAAACTTTGGCCATACCATCGGGCATGCCGTGGAAAGTTTCTTAATGCAGAGAAATAGGGCCATCCTTCATGGTGAGGCTGTAGCTGTAGGTATGATTGCAGAAGCACAGGCGAGCTATGCTCTAGGATTTATAAATGCAGCATCTTTGGAGGAGATCACCAGTTATATCTTATCTATTTTCGAAAAAGTACTTTTATCTTCTGAAGATATACAAACTATCTGCGAGTATGCAGTTCAAGACAAAAAAAACAAAAGCAATAGAATTTTGGCGGCACTTCTCAAGGAAGTAGGAAATGCCTCGTGGGATATTGAGATCTCGCCGGCAGAGATCGATCAATCTTTAAAATATTATGTAGCTCAGACGTAGTATACTTCTGAGTCGTCATTGGGTAACACATGGGTCTTTACCTCTGGTTTCGTTGCTACTCCTTTATCTTCAGCCCGCGTTCTTTTCCCTGAACGAGCACTGAGTGTCATAGCCAACAAAGCACCACTTGCTAAACCCAAGGCCAATGTCCATTTTCCAGCCCTGTTCATATTGATTTAGTTTTTAATGGTTTACAACACAAAGCATGCCAATTATGCTTAGCTTTATGTTTTAAAAACGTTTAGTAGCGTTAAATGGTTGTCAGGTTCATTATTATTTTACAACTAAATTGAACACGGTAAGAATAGAAAAAAAAGCGGAGCTAGGGGATGTGATCATTACATTGCCTGCTTCTAAAAGTATCGCCAACCGGGCACTGATCATCGATGCCTTGTCGGGAGGCCATTCTACGATTGAGAACCTCTCGGAAGCCCGTGATACCCAAACGATGAAACGTCTCCTTAATTCGGGAGACCATGTCCTCGACGTGCTAGATGCCGGGACTACCATGCGCTTTTTAACCGCTTACTTAGCGGTATCCGAAAAAAGCAATGTACTCACCGGGACTGAGCGAATGCGTCAGCGACCGATCAAAGTATTGGTAGAGGCGCTGCTGGAGCTAGGTGCGAACATTTCCTACCTGGAAGACGCTGGTTTTCCGCCTATCAAGATCGATGCTTTTGGCGAACAAAGATCTAATCGTCTCCAGGTCCGTGGAGATATCAGTAGCCAATACATCTCTGCCTTACTGATGATAGCTCCCACATTACCACGGGGATTGACATTGGAACTCACGGGGAAAGTGGGGAGCAAACCCTACATTGCTATGACGTTAAGCGTGATGGAGTCCTTCGGGGTAAAAGCCAACTGGGAGGATAATTGGGTGGAAGTACCTCCCCAAGCTTACCAGCCGACACACTATTACGTCGAACCCGATTGGTCAGCGGCCAGCTACTGGTATAGCATAGCGGCATTGAGTACAGGTGGAGACATTACCCTGCGCGACCTAAAAGAAGTTTCGTTACAAGGGGATAGCGTTATCGCTAATCTTATGAAGCCCTTAGGCGTAGCTACTACTTTTACCGATGAGGGTGCGGTGCTCCACCGTACAAAGCACGTGGAACATACCTCGATCGACTTTACCCATTGCCCGGACCTGGCCCAGACTATAGCCGTAGTATGTGCCGTAAAGGGGATTACCTGTGAAATGACCGGCTTAGAAAGCTTGCGCATAAAGGAAACTGACAGGATTGCGGCCCTCCAAAACGAACTGGGAAAGCTGGGAAGCAAAATAGTAGAAGACGAAGGAAAATGGCAGCTCATGCCTTCTAACAACCCGATGGACTACCAGGAGATCACGGTAAAAACCTACGAGGATCACCGTATGGCCATGGCTTTCGGGCCACTTGCCACCCATATGGATGTTTCTATCTTGGACCCTGCAGTGGTCAACAAATCCTACCCGGGCTACTGGAAAGACCTACAACGGGCTAGTTTTAATGTACAAGAAAGTTGACTTACTCACTGGGTAAAAGATAGCAAGTGTAAGCATACGGTAGAAAGAACAGGTAATATGGCCGAAAGCAGCTTTCTATTGTGAAAGCTCGTGGCTTAACTTCTTAAAATAATCCGCAGCCTGTATAAGCCTGCTGCCATACCATGAGAAGTATTCACCATCTACTAATATGACATTTGCCCTAGGAAATTTTTCCTTGAATTCTACTAAGTGTTTCTCTTTAAAAGGGTAAGGCTCCGAGGATAATAGAATATGGCCAGGGTTAAGAGATCTTATCCCGTCCGCGGTGAGTTCCGGGTATCTCGTAAGGTGATCGGCCGTGTTTTTGAACCCGGCAAAACGTAACATTTCATCAACAAAGGTGTCCTTACCAGCTACCATATAAGGTTCTTGCCAAATAAAATAAAGGGCTGTCCCATTGTCCTTACCCGTAAAGGAAGCAAATTGGGCCCTGGCATGATTGACAAGTTCATTGGCCCGATCACTTCTATCTACGATCATACCCAAGGCGTCCATCATGGCCATAGCGTCATCAAGGGTAAGGATATCACTCATCCAAACCGGGTAATGCTTTCCTAGCTCCTCTATTCCCGTACGGTAATTCTCTTCCTTGTTGCCAATGATAAGGTCGGGCGATAGTTCATGGATCTTATCAAAATTGAATTTTTTGGTACCCCCTATAATGGCCTTCTCTTTAGCCGATGGTGGGTGAACACAGAATTTAGTGACCCCTACCACGGCATCGGAAACCCCAAGATCAAATAACAGTTCTGTTTGGGAAGGAACTAAAGAAACAATCCTACGGGGTGGGTTAGGTACGGTCAACGGGTTGCCAAGCTGATCCACTACCTCGATATGCCTGCTCATATGATACCAAAGGTATAAAGGAGATCGAATAGAACAGCATATGCAGTGGGTCAAAATGACTTCACCAAAAGAAGAAGGTCATCAAATAAGGATGGCCAGCCCAGTAAGTTTATTACTTACCTTTAAATTCGCTTCTTCTATTACCCTTTTGTTCAGTTCAAACAGTTGCTTATTTTCTTTCCTGATAAAGTTAATGGCACTTCCCTTTTTCCCTAAGCCGGGGGTATTGGTAATGAGTAAGGTCGGGCTCTTCGATAATGTCACCTTCAATTCGTCAAAACGATCCGAGGCATCGGTACCCACGTAGATCACGTTGCACCCCCCAGCCTCGCTGATCGTACTACATTTTTTGATCTCAAACTCCTTGTTTCCCCTGAGCTGACCATGGTACCACTCGAACAGGGAATTATAAACTTCCTCGTCTCCCATTACACCAATTACAATTTTCTCCTTAGGCACCGGCCAATGAATGTATTTGATGAAGTTATAGATCATCATAGAACGGATTTCATAGGCAGGCCTATTGATCGTTCCCGCAGATAGCAAGGGCAAGGAAACCAAGATCATCACCACTAGTTTTTTCATGTTTTTTACGTTGTTGTACCTAACACAAATATGAAAACGTTAGGAGAATCTGGGTCCAGGGAATCCTCGTATTTTGGCTTAGGTAAAACCCGTAAAAAAGTGATAGAGCCATTTTCGCCTGGAGTTCATGCTTTATACCAGGCCAAGATTAAAATGTACATTAACGGCAACTGAAAAGCATAAAAACCTGGATTCGATTAAAAAAATGACCGTTATTCCGGGCCGGTGGTTGTGAGGGGGTTCATTGCGAGAGCCAGAATCTGCTGTGTCGTAGAACGGAAGCTACTGCCCAGTTTAAAAACTGTGGAAGTATTCAAAACCCCATTTTAAGCCCAAGCGACAATGACTTTAAATCGAGTTGAGGTTATTGAAATATGAATTAGCACATCATTGAAAATTTAAGTAGCATATGGAGGGCATACACCTAGTGTCATGTCACATTTCAATTGACGTTCAACCTATTTTTTTCGGTCTCGTTCCCAAAGTCGGCAGTCGGCAGTAAACAGTCGGCAACCCCCTATTTTGCCTACTGCACTTTGCCTATTGCTAACTTGTCGAGAACTTCCCAACTTGGCAAAGAGAGTTCATTGTTTAATCCTACCCGTCAATTGAGGCTTGACACGACACTAGTTACTAGACCCAATCATTCATGCCTCAAGCTATCTACAGGATTTACATTAGAAGCCTTTACAACTTCAGAAGCGATGGTCAATAAGGTAAGGATCAAAAACGCCATCAAAGAAAGAAAATATATTTCTCCGGGTTGTTCAATGCGAAAAGCAAAGCCTCCCAGCCAATTGTCCATGGCAAAGTAGGACAAGGGATAGGCGACCAGCGCCGCAACGCCATAGATCCACAGGTAATCCCTGGTGAGCACTTTCCAAATTGTAAAAGATGAAGCCCCTAAGACCTTCCTTACCCCGATCTCCTTGGTACGAGAAGCAATTCCCTGCACGGTGATCCCAAACAAACCGATCAGTACGATGCTTATCATAAAGATCGTCGCCATTTCCATCGCTTTTTTAAACTGTGTTTCGGAGTGGTATAGGTCATTGACCTTATCTTCCATGTAGAAGTGCTCAAAGGGCGTTTGAGGAAAGACTTCCTCCCATTTTCCACGCAGCTGCGCGGTTACTTCTTGTAGTCTTCCCGGCTCTGCTTCAAAGCTCAGGTAGCGGTAAAGGTCGAAGGCCATGTATGAAAAAACACATCCCTTGATCGGTTCATGTAAAGGACCAAAATTGAAGTCTTTTACTACTCCCACAACCTCTCCTTCTTGTGAACCCCTTAGTGCTACCTGTTGCCCTACAGCAGGCGCATCGCCAAATAGCACATTAGCGGCTGTTTCATTTAAGACTATACGCCACGTATTCCGGTCATAGTCTTGCAGAAATCTTCCCTCCAATAAGGCCAGGTCGTAGGTGCTCGCGTAATATTCATCACAGCCTATTCTTCCGAATGAATGGAATAGGTCTTCTGCCTGGCCGGGATTCCTAAGCTCTATATCATTGCCATAACGACCGTCAGGCACCTCCCATGACAAGCTAACAATGGATAACCCCGGGATGCCGGCCAACTGGTTTCGCACATCCAACATGCGATCTACACCTGCCGGCCCGAACCATCGGGGTACAGAAGAGACCACGAGGATATCTTTTCCATCATACCCCAAATCTTTATTTAAGAAGAAATCTACTTGCCTGGATACAATGAAAGAACAGATCAAGAAAAATGAGGCCAACACAAACTGGACGGTCAGTAGCACCTTTTTCATGCTTATCCCCCGATTTTTCAACGATATACCTTTGCCTTTCAGTGCCGCCACGGTCTGCCTACCGGAAAGCACTACTGCAGGGTAGATGCCAGCCACCAAGCCGATGACAAATGCCCCTACTCCAAAAACCAGTAACATTGGGCGTAACGCCAGGTTACTGAACATCATGGGCTTTTCCACCAATGTAGTATAATAAGGAGCCATAATTTGAGTAATGGACAGTGCCAACAAATAAGCCAGCAGTGCAAAAAAAATGGACTCAGTAAGGAATTGGAACATTAACTGGCGCTGGTTTCCGCCTACCGCTTTGCGCAGGCCGATCTCTTTTAGCCTCCTGCTGGCCATACCCATAGAAAGGTTTACAAAATTGATCATGGCCATCATGAGAATAAAAGCCGCCATAGCGGCCAACAGGTATAGCATACGTAGTTTAGCCCCGTTGTTTTGCGATAAGTTGTACCCCTTCAAAGGGGTTAATTTCGGAATGATCTGCTCGGTAATATGGCTAGGGGCGCGAGCTTCAATGATCTTTTGAATGGGCTCTTTAAGCTCCCCAGGGTGCACTCCTGCCACTAGCTCTATCCGGGTCTGGACGATAAAGTTGTCCCATGTTTCGAAAAAATCACCTTGGCGAAAGTAGTGGATATTGCTGCTATTGATATAAATATCATTACGATCCCCGAGGTTATCCGTAATGGAGTTTTCCGGCAAGTCATCTAAGACAGCCGTAATCTTATAATTCTTCTTTCCTAGCGGGTGATAGGTATCATTTTGTGTTCCCAAGATAAGTTCTTGCCCGATAACATCCGTATGCCCGAAGAATTTCATGGCTACTTCTTTTTGGATCACGATCCCGTTAGGGTCATCCAGGGCAGTAGACGCATCTCCGTGCAGGAGCGGTATTCCGAACATCTCAAGCAGTGTACTATCGCCGATCTGTAAGCTTAAAAGGAAATGTTTATCTTGCCCATTGGAGACGTTACAACCAAGAGCATCAATCGAAAAATAGTTAGCGACCAAGTGTGGGTATTCTTCTCTTAGCGTTTTCCCCAACGGACCCAGCGTAGTCATACCCGGCCGGTTAAGTCCTCCTTTCCAGTCCGATTCAATGAAATACTGGCGATCCAAGTTCCTTACCCAATGATTGGCACGATACTCATCAAGCACAAACAATACAATAAGAAACGAAGCCGTAAACCCGATGGCCAAGCCAATGATATTGATAAAAGAAAATAACTTTTGTTTGACCAGGCTTCTCCAAGTGATCTTTAAATAGTTTTTTAACATGGTGTATGGGGAATTTTTTATAGTTGATTTACAAAGGGATGCACCCTCATTTCTAAAGACTCCAGGCCCATGACCCGCTACTCGTACTTTAAACTGTCAACAGGATTAGCTGATGCTGCACGCACGGTATGGGTTGCCACTGTGCCTACGGCGATCATGACCATCACTAGTGTCGGGAGCAGGTATATCCACCAGTCGAGTTGTGTTTTGAAAGCATAGCGTTCGAGCCAAGCATTACCTAAATAATAGGTAATCGGGATCACGATTACACTTGCTGTTCCCACCAGGGAGAGGAAACGAAATGTCAGCAGCTTACACAAGCTCATAACAGAGGCTCCCAGCACTTTTCTCACCCCAATCTCCTTGGTTCTCTGGGAGATCGTGAAATACGAGAGGCCGAATAATCCCAAGCACGCAATGAAGATGGCCAATAGTGAAAAAGCCGTAAAGGAACGTGCCATCACCCGGTCGCTTTCATATTGACCATCGTACACATCTGCCATAAATCGGTAGTCGAAATACTGCTCCGGGACCCACGTTTGATATACTTCTTTAATGTATTGTATTGTTTCATCTAGGTTATGACTACTGGTTTTTATGGTGACATAATCTCCACTTTGGCCTTTACGATGCCTGTAAAGCGTAGGGTCAATGGTTTTGTCCAATGAATGATGATGATGGTCTTTAACTACCCCGATGACCTCTATGTCCTCACCCCACCACCTGATTTTTTTCCCGATGGCAGAAGCATTATCCTCGAATCCTAAAAGCTTTCTTGCCGATTCATTGATCACTGTACTTTCAGTGTTTAACGCATCATGCCGGAAATTGCGACCGGCGGCAAAGCCTATGCCTAGCAGTGGAAAAAATGCTTCATCTACCCGGTAAAAGTAGTAGTTGTGTTGGTTCGCCGGGGCGCCTACTTGGCGAATTCCTCTTGTAGAGTTAAACTCCCAGATCCCATTCCCGGGCAGTGTCTCGCTCATGGCAACACCTTTAATGAGATGATGGTCCATGAGCTTTTGTTTCATCTCGAGCGAATTCTCGTTAAAAATAGAATCCCCAATAGGCGAGTATTTGACAATCGGCAATTTGACGGCTATTATTTTATTGATATCCAAGCCTAGATCCTGCCGCTGCATGTATATGTACTGTTTGTAAAACATGATCACCCCGGTCATCAAAACCGTGGCGAGTGCATATTGAAAGAAAACCAAGGACTTTCGAAGCTTTTGCCCTACCTGTGAGCTGCTGAATTTACCTTTCAAAATAACGACCGGCTGGTAAGACGACAACACAAAAGCAGGATACAGCCCAGTACATATGCAACCTACTAGGAGTAGCCCGGGAGTGGCGGCGATCAATACGCCATCCTTGAAGATGCTGAACTGGGAGATATCACGGCCCACTAAAACACTGAATACATGGTTCATCAATTGAGAAAATGTAATGGCCAATAATATAGCGATGACATTAATAACTATGGATTCTATCATAAACTGCTTGATCAACTGCGCACGGACAGACCCCATTGTTTTGCGTATACCTACTTCCTTAGCTCTTTCAAGTGACCGGGCTGTAGACAGGTTGATGAAATTGATCCAAGCGATGATCAAGATAAAAAAGGAAACCCCAAGCAACGCGTAAACCAGTTTCCCATTACCGTTTTTTTCCAACTCGTAGGTTTTATCTGAGTACAGGTGAATGTCTTGAATATTTTGCATGATGTAACGATCGGTCGATTGGGGTTGGTATTTTTTTAGCAACCCTCCCAACCCGGAGGCCACCCTTGCAGGATCGGTATTCTTTTCTAACAATATGTAGGTAACATCATTGTTTCCATCCCAATTAGGCTCTAATCCCCATTCCTGCAAAGGGGTATGCCTGGAGATGAGGATATCAAAGTGTAAGTGTGAATGGGCAGGCAAACTTTTTATTACCCCCGCAACTCTTATGTCCAAGTCATTGTCACTATCTAAATATTTAATATGCCGGCCAAAAGCTTCTTCTCCCGGGAAGTATTTTTCTGCTATCTCCGTGGTGATAATAGCGCTATGAGGATGAGCCAGCGCTTTTTCCGGGGAGCCCTTTACCCATTGCAGATCAAACATGCTGGTAAAGGAAGAATCCGCGAACATGACCACATCGTTGGTAAACATTCGCGTGTCAGACCCTGTGCTGTAAGACCAGGCAGGAAATAACCGCGCATAATTTTCTACACCGGGAATATCTTTACGAGCAGCCGGGCCGATCGTATTGTGTGAGCCCACATCACTGACAATAAACTGGCCATCGCTGTAATAATCCAGCGTAACCCGGTAGAGCCGGTCTGCTTTAGCATGGAACTTATCATAACTCAACTCGAACCTGACGTACTGCCAGATCAGCAAGCAAGCCGCCATCCCCAAGGCCAACCCAAAAATATTGATCAGCGAAAAGACCTTATTCTTTAGCAGGTTGCGAAATGCTATTTTTATGTAATTACTAATCATAGATGTTTTTTTATGGTTGATGGTTCATCGGCCATTCAAGATTATCTTCTTATTTCTCGAGGCTACTCATACCGCAAGCTATCTGCCGGGTTAGCCATGGCTGCCCGAACCGTCTTTATACCGGTCGTGACCAGCGCAATCAACAACGTAGCGAAAGCGCCAATTACAAAAATGCCTATCCCAAGGTCGACACGATAAGGGAAGCTACTGAGCCACTCTTTCATTAAAACCAAGGCAATAACAGAACCTAACAGGATAGACACGATCAACAAGCGTATAAAATACCCAGACAGCAGGCTAACGATACTGCTCATCGTAGCTCCGAGTACTCTCCTGACCCCTATTTCCTTGGTCCGTACTTCCGTGATAAAGTCGCTAAGGCCGTAAAGCCCCAAACATCCCACTAGGATGGCAATGAGCGCGGCGATCTTGCAAGCGCCAAGGATCAGCGCTTCTATCCTATAATTTTTGGCCAGGTAGTCCTCGATGAATTGATGTTGAAAGATTTGACTAGGGTATACTTCTTTCCACACTGACCGGACGAAGTTTTTTATACCAACGGGGTTTGCCGCCGCATTCATTTTAATACTGCCTTCGGTGAAAAACCCGACGTTCCAGTAAAAAAGTAAGCACGGCGAGATCTTATTATGAAAGGTATGGTTATGAAAGTCCTTCACCACCCCCACGATCGGCGCCTGCCCTTCGTTAATGATGATATCTAAGCCCAGCGCTTCTTCCGGGGTTTTGCCGAGCATTTCCACTAATGACTCGTTGACCACAAAGCCATTGAACCTGTTATCCGGGGTTACATTACTCTCATTCAGCCATCGGCCTGCTACCAGCTTGAGTTGGTACATATCAAGGTAGTCTAAGCCCACTACCTTCATTTCCGCGCTGCGTTGCATCTGTACTAGCTCATGGGCCATGCGAAAGTCAGTACCATACTGGCTATTGGGCGCAGACGGTAACCCCGAAGAAAAGCTGACCTTTTCAATGGCGTGATGATCCAAAAGTTTATTTTCCAGCTCATGAAGTTTAACCGAGTCTTGGTTGGGGATGTTAAAGGTCATAATGCCCATTTTGTCAAAGCCAAGATCTTTGGTCTTAAAGTAGTCCATTTGGTAAGACACCACGAGGGTACTCACGATCAGTAGCTGCACTATGGCGAACTGGACAATGACCAATACATTCCTGGGCCTATTTTTTGCCCCGAAAGGGACCTTCTTTTCCAGGGCCGTTACCGGGGAATAGCCTGACATAAACAGGGCAGGGTAAAAACCGGCGAGCAGGGTTAGCATAATTACAAATGCTACCAAAAGCCCGTAAAGTTCTGGCCCCGTGGTAAGTGACAGGTGGATCATGGTCAACTGCTGATTCAGTTCCCTTATGGCCAATTGCGCAATAGCGTAGCCATGCACCACGGCGAACAGTACCAAGAGGAACGTTTCCAGCAAAAACTGTTTTAATATACTACTCCTAGAGCCTCCCAATACTTTTCGTATCCCAATTTCCCGAGAACGCCGGATCGACTGGACCATGGAAAGGTTCACATAATTTACACTGGCAATTATGATCAAGAAGATAGCTATAGTTACCAGCCCGGTGATCATGCCTGGGGTCACCACGTAACTACCGATACTCGTGCCATAAGCCTTGCTGTTATGAATTTCCCGGAGGTGCTGAAGACGATAGGTGATACGCCTGTCATCGTCCTCGTTTAGATACTTTTTCTTGAAAGTAGGTAGCTGTTCCTCAAAGGATTGCGCCTCCCAGCTTCGAGACAACTTAATATACGTAGAGCCTTGGTAGTTGCCCGACCAATTGTTCGCCCGGTAAGGATCATGCAGTGCAAAAAACTGGTAGGAGACCAGCAGGTCAAACAGCAGCGTGGTATTCGCGGGGGGGTTATTCAGTACCCCGGTGATCTCCAGCGGGTCCTTATTATTCAACAGGAGGTTTTTCCCGAGAAGGGATTCTCCATTGGCTATGGCTTGGGGAAAGTACTTCTGTGCCAGCCCTAGGGTGATCACAGCAGCATTCACTTTATCAAAAGCCGTGGCGGGGTTTCCTTCCAGCCAAATGCTACCCCTTTTAAAGGCGTTTTTAAAATTGAAAAGCTGCAGGTAATAGGGATCAACGAAAAGCAGCTTATCCACTTCATGCCGGGCCAGTTTCCCTCCTTCTTCAGCGCTGATCAGACGTGTCATAGGACCGGCAGCCTGGGCCACTTCTATCCCGGGAAAATCGTTTCTCAGCGCTGCCGCCAGCGTGTAGGCCGTTGTATTCCAGTATTGTACCCCATCCGCGGTATGATCTTCGTGAACTACCCGGTAAATACGGTCCGCATCGGTATGAAAAGCGTCAAAGCTGGTTTCATATCTTACAAATATGTAAATGACAATGCAACAGCAAATGCTCAACATCAGCCCAAACGTATTGATCAAAGCATAACTATAATGGCGTTTAATACTGCGCCAAGCGGTGGTGATATAGTTTTGTAGCATGTCTACTGGACTTTTTGTTGTTTTCTAACTCTATAGTTTAATGATCACATCGCTTAAGACATTACAATCATTCGTGTCGTAAGCTATTGACCGGGTTTTGAAAAGCGGACCTCAACGTCTGGCCAATGATGGTGCTTAACGCAATCACTAGGATCAAGACCAGCGGGATCGCGAATAGCCACCATTCAATGTCAATGTGATTGGCATAATTCTGCAACCATAATTCGATGAAATAGTAGGCAATGGGTATGGCCAAAAAGCCCGATAGCATCACTAATTTCAGGAAGTCTTTGGACAAGAGCCGGACGATACCTTGTATCGATGCCCCCAGCACTTTTCGAATGCCGATCTCTTTGGTACGTTGTAAAATGGTAAAGTAGGATAGTCCGAACAGGCCCAGCGCTGCTATGACAACAGACAGTATAGTGAATAATACCGTCACCTGGCCAAACCTTTTTTCCGTCAAATATTGATGATTGTAAGCATCATCCAAGAAGTAATAATCTAAAGCGTTGTTCGGGTATATGTTATTCCATTGATCAGAAACGGCGGTAAGCGCCTGTCGTGTATTTTGAGTATTGAGTTTAACAATAAATACACCTTCCTCCATGTAAGGATGCAATACCATAGGGATATGCTGTTCTTTGGGGGATCGTTGGTAGAAGTTTCGCATTACTCCTATGACTTCGGAGGGCTTGCCGTCATGATAATACGTGATCTTCTGTCCTATGGCGCTTTCGGCACTTGCAAAGCCCAAAGTCTCTACCGCTTTTTCATTGATAATAACCTTATTGTTCCGATTTTGTATTTCACCGGGGAAGCTCTTCCCTGCTACCATTTCTACTCCCATCACTTCGAAATAATCGGGCTGTATGGCTATCACGTAATAATTATAGCTTCCCTCCTTCTCGTCAGCTTCTACCCGCTTGATGCCTGTAGAGGTCGCCACCTCGTGTAAACTGGCGCCAGGCACTGCACTGGCCAGGGTCACGGACTTTACAAGCGACAGTTGCTCCAGGTTGTGTTCCATGGCAGAAGTATAAGTTCGGTATACCGAATCATAGTCATCAGTGCCGGGTATTCGCAGCACTAAGGTATTGTCTATTTCCACTCCCAATTCTGAACTGGAAAGAAAGTTCACTTGCTGGTAGACCGTTAACGATATGGAAATGAGCACCACGGTAATCAAGAACTGGAAGATCACCAATGCTTTACGCAGTGTATTTCCCCTGGCAGAGCGCAAAAATCTTCCTTTCAGGACCGCTACAGGTTTGAAAGACGAAAGAACGAAAGCCGGGTATAGTCCTGATAGCAGCGTGCCTACCAAAATGATTGTGGCCAGCAATGCAATAATAGCACTGTCTCCGAAAATTGATAACGAAAGATCTTGCCCTGTAACTTCCCTGAAGTAAGGCACAGAAAGTTGAACGATGGTAAAAGCCAGGACACCGGCAAGCAAGTTGATCATAAAAGAATCGAACAGGAATTGGACCATGAGCTGCCCTTTTGAAGATCCTACCACTTTCCGTACTCCTACCTCTTTGGCGCGCTCAAGTGATTTCGCCGTTGACAGATTAATGTAGTTGACCCAAGCCAGGATAAGTATAAAAATCCCCAGCAGGCTCATAAAATTTACGGTCTGGGCGCTGCCGTTCACCTCTGGCTCAAAGGTTTTGTTAGAATACAAATGGATGTCTGTAATACGCTCGGAAATAAAGATCTCGTCTTCTACATGCTCGTTAGCCCGTGAGTATTCTTTTAGTTTGACATTAAAATCTGCTACGTTCGCACTTTCATCCATCAGCAAATAGGTGTATTCGTTATTCCCTCCCCAAGGATACTTTTCATACCACGGATGTACTTTCGGTATGGTAGAATGGGAGATCAACATATCAAACTTCAGGTGAGTGTTCTGCGGCAGGTCCTTCATCACAGCTACGATCTCGACAGGCGTGTCAATAATGTTTAACTCGATGGTCTTACCGATCACGTTAGTTTCTCCAAAATATTTTATGGCGGTCTTCTCATCGATGACCGCTTTAAAAGGCTGCTCAAAACCCTGTGCCGGGTCTCCATACAGTAGCGGGTATTTGAAAATGCTAAAGGCAGAGGGGTCGGCCAAGTAAACACCATGCTCATAGCTCCGGGTATCCGTCGATGGCGCATAAAATTCCGCCGTACCCACGTGCATAAAACGTGCATAATCCAGCACTTCAGGCATAGTAGCCTTAAATTCCGGCCCTAAAGTCTGGTAGGTTTCGGCATCATTCACAATGAATTCGGAGCCATTGTACAGGTCTATGGTGACCCTGAAAACATTCTCAGCCTGGTCGTTGAAGTTTTCATAACTCCGCTCAAACCTCACATAATGGGTAATAAGCAATGTAGACGCAATACCAATAGCCAATCCTAATATATTGATCGCGGAAAAGGTCTTGTTCTTAAGCAAGTTCCGGAACGTTGTTTTTAAATAATTCTTTAACATCTATTTATCGTCTATTTAACCATTTATATCTACCTAAGTCGTTGTTCTTCAAGACCCAGTACGCATTACTCATATCTCAAACTTTCCACCGGGTTCGTCCGCACCAGTTTTACCAAATGGTACGAGGTGGTCAATACCGTAATGGATACCATCCCGATAACAGGTACCAGGAACATCCAAGCCCCTAGCTCGATCTTATAGGGATAGTCTTGCAGCCAGCCATCACTAAAGTAAAAGGCCAACGCTACTGCGGGCACGGCTGCGATGGCAATTAGCTTTAAAAATTCGCGTGACGTAGTCCACAAGAGGGCCGGTACGTTAGCGCCCAGCACCTTTCGGATACCGATCTCTTTGGTGCGCTGGGAAAGGTTATACAGTGAAAGGCCCAGTACCCCTAAAACCGCCAAGAAAATGGACAACAGGGTAAACACCAGCATGACCCAGCCAAAGTTGGCCTCGGTACGGTATTGATTTGCAAACCGATCGTCCAAGAAATCATATTGAAACAGGTTATCCGGGAATTTTTCCTCGTAAGTCGCCTGCAAAAAGGCCAGCACTTCTTCGGTCGTTTTCATAGGATCGTCGCCTGTACTGAACCGGACAGAGAAATATTGGGCATTATCATTTAAAAGATAGATGGCCGGTTCAACCGTCACTTTTAACGACCGGTGATTATAGTCATCGATCACGCCTATGACCTTTACTTCCGTGTCGCCATTAACGATCACTTGGTCAACCGCCTCGATAGCCGAATTAAATCCCAATACCGCAAGGGCCGATTTATTGATCACAGCTTTTAGCGAAGGATCCTCACCATAGTATTGTGCAGCGCCGGCCAGCACTTTAGGTTGATACACATCATAATATTCATTGTCGACATAGGTCACATAGATCGTATGGGGAACCTCATCTTGGAACTTGCCTTCCTGCCGTGAGAAGTCGTTGCTTGCCCAATTGAAGCCGCCAGAGGGGATGGATCCCGATATTGAGACCGCTTCAATCGCATTAAAGTTGATCAGTTCTTGCTGGAAGGATCTCGACCTTTCGCTATAGTTCCCTGTATTTTGCCTGGGTCGTTCTACTACGATCACCTGGTCTACATTGATGCCGATATCCCTGGACTGGAAATACTTCAACTGCTGGTAAATAATAAAGCTGATCGTCATAAGGGTAAGCGAGATAACGAACTGTCCTACCACTCCCCATTTTCGATACAAAAGCCCTTTGCCATAGTGATTGATCTTCCCCTTCAGTACCTGTGTCATAGAAAACGACGATAAAATCATAGCCGGCTGGAAAGCTGACCAAAGTATCCCTATTATCACGGGAGAGAGCACAATGAGCAATAAAGATGTATCCTGCCAGGTGGGGGTCATGAAAGCGCCCCCGATGGCAGTCGACAGGAAAGGGTAGGCCAGCTGCACCATGGTGATCGCTAATAATAGAGCAATAGTATTGACCAGGATAGCTTCAAAACAAAACTGGCCGATAAGTTCTAATCTCGAGGCGCCCAGGTTCTTCCGAACGCCCACTTCCTGCGCCCGTTGGAAACCTTTAGCCGTAGCCAAATTGGTATAGTTAATGATCGCCATGAACAAAATGAAGCACGCAACCGCGATCAAAAAGGAAATGGTGGTTGCGCTGCGGTTGTTAGCATACTCATATTTCAAAGAAGTGTCAAGATGGATATCTTGTACGGGCTGAAACCCTGCGGTCAGCCCGGTCCCTCGTAAAGTTTCTTTCCCAACATACTTTTCCAGTACGGCGGCCATGGCGCTTGATTCTAGGGAGGCGCCGGGTTTAAGACGTACATACGTCATAAATTCCGTCCAGCTCCAATTATCAAACTTGGCCCAGAAGTTGTCATTCTCGCGGATCGTACTTAAAGAGATCATCCCGTCCAAACGCAGGTGTGTGTTTAAAGGCGGCTGCTCGAGGACTCCCACTACTTCTAGCGTAAGCTTACCAAAGTTGTTTTCAAACATCACTAACTCACGTCCCATAGGGTCGCGGTCGCCAAAGTACTTCATGGCCATACTTTCCGTAAGGTAGATCGTATTGGGGCGTTGCAGGTCGTTGGCATCTCCCTTAAGCAATGGAAAATTCAGTAGCTCAAAAAAGGCGCCATCAGCCATGATCACCTCCGCTTCGTTGTTGGATACTTTTGCGATAGGTTCTTCTAAAATACCATCAGCTTCCCGGAAACGCACATAAGCTTCTACCTGCTCAAGCTCTTCTACTAGCACAGGCCCGGCCGGTACGGGGGTGTAGGCAGAACCTCCGTCACGATCGCGTACTACTACCCGGTGCAGGTCCCCGGCACGGTCATGGAAGCTATCGAAGCTCATTTCGAAATGGACAAAGCGAATGATCAGGATGCAAGCGGCCATGCCTATGGCCAGCCCTAATGTATTAATACCAAAAAAAAGCGGCGATTTCACAACATTCCTCAAGGCTATTTTCAGGTAATTTTTGATCATGGTTTAAGATTTAACAGTTTAATTAACCAAGCACGTGCCATGATTTTAAATAACTGATTTTCAATTAGTTATATTAATAAATATACGAATTATGCTTATGATACGTATCATTATGGCACAATAAAACGTTTCATTATGATACGTTTTTTAGCCAAAACCCTTAAGAGAAATTGTAAATTATGGCTGCTATCGCCTTAGCCCATCCAGTGAACTGGGTCTTTGGTAGATGTTTTCATTGGGTAAAGGCATTGAACCTGGATTTACTTTACCAGGTTTAAATAATTGATAATGAGGTTTGTAGTTTCAAACCTAGTGCCAGCAAGTTGTAAAGGATGGGTGATCCACATCCTGTTCTAAATCCATCCAACACCCATACCTAAAAACGTCATTCCTTACTTTCTACCCTCGTCATCTTGCCGCTTGTGCGTTGGGATAGGCGTGACAAGGAATCTGCGAAGTCGTGGAACGAAAACCCAGTACACTCAAAAGAAGGTTCACGTTCAACGACACAGCAGGTTCCTGCTCTCGCGCATCGCTCACCCTGCAAAGCCGGCAGGAATGACGATAAAGAGGTTTTTTTTCGTTTTTGATGAGGATATCCAACGGGTTTCTTTATCGCTAAATCCCGGCTAGGAGCGAGAAAAGATATTCGTGCTGCTTACCTATTTTTTAATGATGTGCTGTTGGGAAGCAGTTTTACCCTGGATATACAGTGCTTTATGATCAAATCCTTTTACATCTTCTAACACTAAAGGCGGGCGAACTTCATTTTCAGCAGGATAGAAATCCACGTTATTCCACTTGATCCCGTCGATATGCCGGCCGTAGAAGCCAAATGCAGGTAAGTCGGTCCCGTACATCTTGGGGTAAGGATAGCTATCACTATTTTCGGGTACGGCACTGTCCCGGTCATTTGCAGATCCAGCGCTCCCAAATGAGAAAGAACTGTCCGATATCCTGACTCCCTCCACATAGTGGCCGGGATACCCCGTGATATTGATGGGGAGCGGTCCGCAGTCTGTAGCGGTGATATTGTCGTAAGCAATATTTTTGATAGTGCCGGCCGTGATGGGGTGCGAAGCGTACTCTTCGTGTGTAACCCTATGCCGATTGCCTAACCTTACAAAAATAGGCGTAAGCATACCCGACATCACGATATTGCTAAAAGATATATTCTCAATATCCGCTCCATCCACGGACATCAGTGAGAGGCCGGTGATACCATTTTGGTATTTCAACGCATGGATAAGGGTATCTGCACGGGTAGGCCGTAGTACACAGTTGGATACTGCAATCCGCTTAAAAGATCCAAAAGAACCGGTGCCCAGCTTAATGTAGGAGGCTGTTGAACTTACAATACAATTGGTGATCACCACATCTTCACATCCTTTGGGCGCTTCTGTTTTGAGACTGATGGCATCGTCTGCGGAGTCGATCGTGCAATCGGAAATCCGTACGCGATGACAATCCACAATGTCTATCCCATCATTATTCGTATTGGCATGATTAAAGATATCCAACCCGGTGAGATGAACATCCTCACACAAATATGCCCGGAACATCCAAAACGCAGACTTATACAATTGAAGCCCTTCTACTTTTATATTGCTGGAGTTTCGAAAGTAAATACCATACGGTCTTTTGCTACCATTCTCCTCCAGATTTGGGAAGGCTTCGTAATGATCGCCGGAGGGGTAGATCCTGCCCTCTCCCTTTAGGGTTACATTTTCTATATTATCACCAAAGATAAAAGCTCGCCTGGACATCGTGTACCACCCCGTTTGGCTGAGATCCGCTTGGCTGTCGATTTCCGGGTACAAGGATAGGTCCGGGATGGCTTGCCACGTAGCACCTGCCTGCAATTCTATGCTGATATTGCTCTTCAGATGGATCATGCCTGTCATGTAGGTGCCTGCCGGAAACCGGAGATGAAACTTGTCCTTACTCGCCTGATCAATAGCTTGCTGGATGGCTTTAGTATCATCGGAGGTACCGTCTCCTTTCGCTCCAAATTCTTTTATATCTATCACCTGTGCTTGTATTGAGCCAATGCCCAGGCACAGGAAAAACAATATGTACCTTTTCACTTATGATCGATAAAATTCAAACGCTAAAAATCAATTGAAAATGGTGGAGCTATGTAGGCCATTTGATCTATAAACGGGTAGAGATCGTTTATTATTGACTATTCGGTAGCTCAAAAGTTTGAAATTCGGCTAATATCTACGTGATAAAGAGTGACTTTCGACCTATTCAAACTATTCTTCTCCCCTTTCCTTACGATCAGTCCAGTAGACTTGCTTTGGATCATTTCTATCAACCTTTTTTATTAGAATTAGCTATGTTACTTTCTCTATTGTTCAGAATAACACTTCTCGGACCCGTGTTTGTAGCGATGATTATTAACTGTTCACTTGGACAAAGCCAAGAAAGGCTCGATTGGCAGAATTTTTCACATACCGACCGTGTGAGAAGTGGTATTACTTTAGGCGGTATTGGTACAGGAGGTATAGAATTAAGAAAAGACGGGATGTTTCATAATTGGACCATCTTTAATAACTATCCCTTTGGTACAGGGCCGCTTTTCCAATTGCCGGTACGCCCGGGCAGTGGCGACCAGGAATCTTTCCTGTTTTTTGCCGTAAAATACCAGCTCAAAGGGCAGCAACCTAAAATTAAACTTCTGCATCTCACTGAATCTTTTCCAGAAGGCGGGTTGATCAATGAAAATCCCATATATTATTTCCCCTGGTTGTCCGCCGTAGATCATATTTCGTATGCCGGGCAATTCCCCAAGGTGCACATGAAATTTTCTTCCGAAGACATGCCCTTTGACGTTTCGTTGGAAGCTTTTTCACCTTTCATCCCCCATGACGTCAAGAATTCATCCTTACCCGGTATCTATTTTGATTTCAAAGTAGAATCAAAAACAGATCAGCCAGTAGAAATTATGTTCATCGGGACACTTAGGAACCTGGTGGCTTTTGATAAGCTGGATAAGTATTTTATTTCAGCCCTCAAGGAAGAAAACCGGTACAAATACTTCACCCATAGTGTAGGTAATGTACCCGGAGAACACGTCACCAACGGCCAAATGAGTTTCGGAGCCAAAGGCGGCGATGAGGTCACTTATCACTTGGGCTGGGCACATCGTCATCCCTATTATGAAAATCTCTTGGTCAACAATCGCTTTGCCAATTTCGATGACACGGAAAATCGAAACAAAGTAACCCCAAGTGGGGGTAAAATTGGATTTATGGGGGAGGATAACAACCAAGTGTGTAAAAGTTCGATAGCTGTAACCGAAATGCTTAACCCGGGAAGTAGTATTACAGCGGAGTTTTTCATGAACTGGTATTTTCCCAACGCGTATGGAGCTATTGTTCAGAAGGACCGAAAAAAGTATGAACCCATACCCAACGAAAAAGGATACGATCTTTTCTTAAAACCTACGGAACGTGTGGGGCATTATTATGAAAATCACTTTAACAATATCGATGAGCTAGTCCAGTATTTTTTATCAGCAGAGGCTACATTGAAACACAAAACCGGTGCATTTCTTAATGACTTTTACAGCACGACCGAAGAGAAATACATCTTGGACCAGGTCAATTCCCACCTGAACACATTTATCACTTCCTCTCAATTAGACAAACGAGGACGGTTTGGTATCCGGGAGGGGATGACCAGTAACCAGTCCTGGGGGCCCTACATCACTACCGATGTATCGCTTTATGGCTCCATCCCTATCCTCTCACTTTTCCCGGGGTTGCAGCAATCTTCCATGCGAGCACACAGGGCTCTACAAACCCATGATGGCGAGATCAATCATGGGCTTGGCTTTGACTTAAGTAAAAATCAAAACGGCACGTTTGGCGTGTTTGAAAGAGTCGATTTGGTGCCCAACTACATTCAGCTCGTTCTTCGGGATTATTTCTGGACGAACGACAAGGAGTACTTAAAAGAATTATGGCCCAGCATAAAGCTTGGTATTCAGTATATGCTTTCGGAAAGAGATAAAAATGGCGATCAAATGCCCGACATGGAAGGTATTATGTGCAGCTATGACAATTTCCCCATGTATGGCCTGGCTTCTTATATCCAATCCCAATGGATCACCACGATGACCATGGCCGCCAAAGCTGCCAAAGATATGGAAGAACCAAAAACCGCGAGGGAGTACCAAAAGATGGCAAAAAAGGCAGCCGACTTAATGGAAAAAAAACTCTGGAACGGCGAATACTATCGGTTATACAATGATTATGATGGCGAGCAGGGAGTAAGCGAAGGATGCCTTACCGATCAAATGATGGGACAATGGGTAGCCAAAACAGCTGGACTAGGCTATATCTTGGATTCTACCCGTATTCGCTCGGCCATGAAAAATATTCTCAGCTATTCCTTCATAGAAGAAAAATACCTTCGTAACTGCACCTGGCCGGAGCACCCTACGCTGTTCCCTATGCACGATACCCATTTATGGGTAGACCAGGCCAATACACCTTGGACGGGAGTAGAACTGGCTTTTGCCTCTTTCCTCATTCAAGAAGGGTTGCTGGATGAAGGAAAAGCGATCATTAAAGCAGTAGATGGGCGGTATAAAAAGGCGGGGCTTTACTGGGACCATCAAGAATTTGGAGGTCACTATTACCGGCCAATGTCCTCTTGGGCTATACTTCATGCGTTAAGTGGATTCACCTTGGTGAAAGACGGGTATTCTTTTGACCCTAAGGCGGGCAACCAAGAATTTACGTATTTCTTCTCCGCTAACCTGGGCACCGGTCTTTTCAACAGGAAAGATGATCACATTACGATCCATGCACAGTCCGGTAAGCTGGCCATGGCATCCCTTTCGTTACCATCCAATTATTGGAAAGATAGAAAGGCTTTGTATGTGAACGGGGAAAAAGTTGAAGGCATCCAATGGAAAACTGGTAAAAACAGGATAACAGCCCTTTTTGAAAAGAAGGTGATGTTAAACGAAGGGGATAAGCTTTCTACTAATAGCAGGGTCACCTTAACAACTTTCAAAAAATAAGCTTATGTTAAAAGATACGATCCATTTTGCTTTACTTGTCATACTACAAATAGGTATTGCACATGGGCAGGTGATCACTTACAATTATCCGGGCGATATCCCGGAAGACGATAACTACCAGGTGAGTGTAAACGGGGAAGCCCAAAAGGTCTATGGTACCCCAATAGCCGGGGTAGTTACTTACGGATCCACCGGGGCAACTACCGTGGAAGTGGTTACCCAATTTGCATTTGAGCAGGTGGTGATCAGGCCTTTAAAACTCAATATCCAAGCCAAGATCATGAATGATCGCCAGGTCCAATTTACGCTCCCGGCCGATACGAAAGTAAGTGTTGAATTTGACCACCGTATTTATATGCCCCTTTTTGTTTTTTCACAAAAACCGGTCAGCAGCGAATTGGCAACCACCGCTACCATCGTCTACGAAACCGGGAAGCGGTATACAATTGAGAATAAAAGGATCAAAACCGGGGACCGGGTATGGGTACAGGCCGGGGCTGTTTTGAAAGGCACCTTTTTAATGGAAGATGTGGAGGACGTGATCATTTTCGGCCATGGCATCATCGATAACAGGGACCTTACGAGGGAAGAAGGCTACTACGGCCTGGGATGGATGAAGGCCAGGAATTCTTCCGTGTCTAATCTCCATTTGATTGGCAATCCCAGGTGGAGCACCTCTTATTTTGGATGTAAAAATATCCGGGTCAATGATATGCGCATCATAGGCTGGCGCAGATCAGATGACGGTATAGACGTAGTAGGCTCTGAAGATATTACGATCGAAAATACCTTCGTGCGCACAAAAGATGACTGCCTGGCCATCAAGGCCTCCGAATTTTGGTATAAAGTGCCGGACCCGGAAGGTGTCCCCTTTACCGTGCCTAAGACTATCGGCTGTAAGCTGGTGAATAACGTCACCATGAAAAACTGTACCTTATGGAACGCCGAATGGGGCAACGCCATAGAAATTGGGTTCGAAACACGAGCGGACACGATGCAATCCATTACCATTGAAAATGTGGACATCATCCATGTAGAAGCCAACGGGGGTGCACTGACTATTCATAACGGTGACCGGGCGCATATTACCGATGTCCTTTACAAGGATATTCGCATTGAAGAAGCCTACGGTTACCTGTGCCATTTCCAGGTATTGTTCTCCCACTATTCCAAAGATAAGGAGCGAGGCAGCGGCAGCAATATCGTCATGGATAATATTCAAGTGGTAGAAGGAGCTCCCTTGAATTCCATCATTACCGGGCTGGATGCAGAACACCAATACAAGGATATCAAGTTCCGTGGGCTTACCATCCACGGGAAAAAGATTAAAGATGTAAAAGATGGAAACATATATACGGAACATGCAGAAGTCATTGTTGAATAATTCGGTTGTACTTTTGGCAGCTATACTCCTGCCCTGCTGCTCACAGCCATCAGAAATACAGCAAAAGCCTGCCGAGGCATTTAAAAGCACCTACTCAGACTATTATAAAGTTACCCATAACGAAACAGAGGTGCCTGTTTACTACTCCCGGGTGGGGGCCTTTGTGATCATTGCATTAGAAAATGAAAAGAATAAATTGACGATCGACAATCACGCTCCAATCGAAACCGTCGAAGTTATTCCTAGTTTAGGTCCTGGCTACGAGGTCGAGAACTCGACACTTGTCCTGGATGAAGTAAAACCTGGTAAGTATTTCATCAAGATCGATCGGAATTACGTGTATCCCCTTATGGTGTTTGGGTACGCTGCGGAAGAGAAAAAGGAAGGGTCGCATGTATTCCCGGCAGGCATACATGATGCCGGTGAGATCGTGTTGGCCTCCGGGGACCATTTGATATTGGAAAAAGGCGCTATTGTTTATGGAAACGTGATCTCCGAAAATGCCACCAATATTCGGATCAGCGGAACGGGCATACTCAAAGGAACAAAAATTCCGATGGATGAAAGCCCGGGTATCCATTTGATCAATTGCCGAGACGTGATCATCTCTGGCATCACTAGCTTGGATCCTGCGAAAGCAAACATCGTTTTAGCAGGTAGCGCCAACGTACAGGTACATAACGTAAACCTGGTCGGGAACCGTGAACTAAGAATGAATGATGATGGCATCCATATCACGAACAGCCAAGGTATCCGTGTGACCCATGTTCTCACCAATAGTCGAAACAACGCTGTTTCACTTCGGCACGATAGCAACCTGGATGGCTTCAATCAAGATATCCGGGTGTCTGGAAGTTGGTTTTGGAAAGGGGATTATGGCGATGCTATCGATATCACTTACGGCGCTGATAATGGCAAGCTCAAAGATATTTCCTTTAAAGACATCGACATCATTCACTGCGAAGGTGGTGCAGCGATCAGCATGACCGCGGAAGCAGCCTCCTTTACCGACATTACCCTTGAAGACATAAGAGTGATGAACGCCAGCTTTATGTTTTTGGACATTCAATTACAGGAGAGCACTACGTTAGAGAATATCGTTTTTCGCAACATCGATTATTCAGGAATAAATCATGCTTATTCCAGGTTGGAAGTAAAACACAACCCCGGGAATCTCAAAATTATAGGGGCTCGATACAAAGGAAATGCGGTGACCTCACCAGGGGATCTTTACTTAAGGACTTCCACCCCAGGTATTGACATCATAGCTGGCAGCCTTTGAGATTGATAAAGACTTTTAATATCTTAAAATACATTGTTTCACTGAGGGGATAAGGGTATGCTTTTAAAACGCTTTCATAATTACTTGCTTGCCGGTTTGATAGTATGCGGCTCACCGGTTTTCGGTCAGATTGTTAAGTTTAAGACATTAGGCAGGGACGAAGGTCTGCCCCATAGTATCATCACCACCATGGTGCAAGATGACTTGGGCTATATGTGGTTCGGCACACATGATGGCCTCACCCGGTACGATGGTTACCAGTTTGAAACCTACCGCCCCAATGCCCAAGACTCATTTGCCATTCACGATTCCTGGGTGATTGATCTTTTTGCAGACCATCAAGGTCGCATCTGGAGTCGATTTAATAGCGGTGGCATCAGTATTTATGATCCTAAAAAAGAGCGGTTTTATACATTACTGCATGATTCTACCGATCCAAATTCAGTATCCAGCGATATGCCACCTAACAATGAGGTAGTGGGATCTAAGCATTCCGTAGTACAAACCAATGATGGATTTTTATGGATAGCCACCCAGAACGGTTTAAACCGGGTGGATCCGAAAACGTTCAAGGCAGACCGGTTCTATGAAGGGCTAGAGATAGAATCCGGGCTTACCAGTTCGCGTATCACCACCCTTTATCCGGATCCAACGCATGACTTATTATGGGTAGGTACAGATAAGGGCTTGGTACAACTAAATACACGTACGCTTGCTACCCGGCACTATACCATGGAAGATGTTCTTTCCGATAATTTTATAAGGTACATCATTAAACAAAAAGACGTACTATGGCTGGGGGGTAGAAGGTCGGGAGTAATGAGATGTATGCTCAATGAATCTCAGAACATCATTAAGGTGGATGAAATATTAAACCAGCCTCATTTAGACTACAGTGCCAAAAACCGGAATGTCTACCAGCTTTTTATCGCTTCTAATGAAGAGGTATGGGCGGGTACGGAAAATGGACTTTACCGTATCAGCAAAGACGGTAAAACAGCTTACAACATCGTTCCGGGGAATTCAGATTACGTTATTCTAAGCATCACTGAAGATGAATGCGGGAATATTTGGGCAGGAGGAGTCTCTACCGAGCATGGCCTTTTCCGGTTCGATCCGACCAGGGAGACCCTGGCAGAATTCAACCAAAATGGGTATGGAAACCATGGGTTTTCATCTAACATTATCAATCATCTCTATGTAGACGGATCTGGGGTACTCTGGGCAGGCACTGGCAAAGGGGGCTTGATCAGGAGCACGATCTTCAACAAGCAATTTGAGACCTATACGGAATCGACCTTCAAGGCTAAATCGCCGGAGGAGGACGAAGTTTATGCTATTTATATAGATGAAAATGAACAACCACTCGTAGGGTCCAAGACCGCCCTCATTCAATTTGATGAGCAGATGAACATCCAGCGGAAGTTTTACAATGGAACCCGCCCTGGCCAATTAAACTGGGAAGTACCCGGCGCTTTTGCCCGAATACCGGGTACAGATGAAGCCTGGGTGGGTTACTTTGAGGGTAAGCTTTCAAAATACAACTTAAAAACAGGCCGTTTCAAGCACTACCTTACCCATGACCCTAAACAAAAGACTGCTTTTGCAGGATGGTCTTTAAGAGACATAATCGTTAGTTCCGATCATACCACGTACTTTGCCACCATGTCAGGAGGGGTGATCTATCAAAAAAAAGGAGAGCAGATCTTCCATAACCTGGACGATCAATTGAGCGGGTTAAAGCTTCGAGACACCCCTATACTTGCCCTATACGAAGATACCAAGCAAAGAATCTGGATCGGCACAAACAACAGGGGCGTGATCATTTATCATCCCAAAAATCAAACCGTCGAAAGCATCAAGCACATTCCTTCGGATCGAAAAAGTTTATCTCACAATGAAATAAGGGCTTTTCATCAATCCAAAGACGGTACCATGTGGATCGGGACGCGGTATGGGCTCAATGCACTGGACCTGAAAACCGGGGATATCCAAAAGTTTTACGAAACAGATGGCTTGCCTTCTAATATTATTCATGCCTTAGAAGAAGATGAACGTACTAACCTATGGCTGAGTACCAACATGGGGATCAGCAAGTTTAACGTGGACGATAGCACATTTGTGAATTTCTTGAAGGAAGATGGCCTGCAAGGAAATGAATTTAACGAAGGTGCGCATGCAAAAGCTGCTGACGGCACTATTTACTTCGGGGGAGCTGATGGCATCACCCGGTTTCACCCGGATAGCATAAAAATCGACCCTCAAGAACCTTCCGTATTTTTTACGTCCTTATCCGTCAACCAGCAAACGGTAAATGCAGGAACGGTCATCAAGTCTTCACAAATACTGGACCAGGCGATACACTTTACGGATAAGATCGAATTGCCTTACCAATTGAATAATTTTACCATTACTTTTTCTACCCTAAATCATAGGATCCCTGCTAAAAACCGGTATCGCTACCGGCTGGCCGGCTTAGACGAACATTGGAATTACTGCATGCCCGGGGAACACGCCGCCACCTATGCTTGGCTGCCCACCGGGGAGTATCTATTCGAGGTACAAGCCAGTAATTTAGATGGAGTTTGGTCTAACCAAATAAAGGTACTCTCGGTCCATGTATTACCCCCCTGGTGGAAGACCTTGTGGTTTAAAATCGTGGCAACAAGCCTATTGGTGATCGGTATAGGCCTCATTTTCTCACTTAATATAAGAAGACTCACCCTGCAGCGTAAAATACTAGCACAAACCGTAGAAAACAGGACGGAAGAACTGCTTATTGTAAATAATCAACTGGAAGAACAGCGCCAACAGGTGCTCCGTCAAAATCGAGAGTTACAGAAAAATCAATACGAACTAGAACAGCAACAACGCAACCTGAGGTTATTGAGCGAAATGGGGCAAAAGATCACTGCTTCCGTTGAGATCAGGGACGTTTTTGTTCAAATATTCCGCATCATCAGTGAGCTGATGAATATCAATGAGTTGATGGTAGGTAAGATCAACAACGATACTAATACGCTTGAGATCTGGGGGGTGCAATCGGCTTCGGAAAACTTTACCCACGATACCATATCGATGGATGCTGTAGATCGCTTGTCCGTGTACGTGGCCAAAAATGGGAAACCCGTGGTAAGCAATAACTTGCCGCAGATCGCCCGGGATTTACTAACCCAGCCCAGTGATAAATATTTCCAGCAGGATGCCCCGCAATCGGGGATCTACCTGCCGCTAAAGGGGGCCAGGGGGAAGCTGAAAGGTTTGATGGTCGCACTCACCTACTCGGCCGATGCCTATCATCCGAAGGATGAAACCATCTTGCAGAACCTAGCCTCTTATGTTTCCATCGCGATGGATAATGCTAGCGCATATGAGCGTATAAAAATGCAATCGGAACAGCTCGTACAGGTAGATAAAATAAAAACAGATTTCTACACGAATATTTCTCATGAGTTCCGAACCCCGCTCAGCCTGATCCAAGGCCCCATCCAGGAACTGGTAAAAGATGGCAAACAATCCCCCGAAGATCTCAAGCTTATCAACATCATCAACCGGAACGCCAAGCTCATGCTTAACCTGGTAGAACAGATCATGGAGCTATCTAAGATCGATGGTGGAGCGGTAAAATTAAACCTGAAACCAAACTGCCTGAGCCATCAGCTTCAAAATATTAGCGAGTCTTTCAGGCACCTGGCGATCCAAAAGAGCATCCACCTCGTCGTGGATATGCCGGGCCAAACCGTTCACGGCATTTACGACCAAGATATATTGAACAAGATCAGCTATAACCTCTTAAACAATGCTATAAAATACACCCAAAATGAAGGGAAGGTTAAATTTGAAGTGGTCTATTCTAATGATGGCGTTCACATTACCGTAGCTGATAACGGCCGCGGCATCCCGGAAGAGGACCTTAAGCATATTTTTGATCGATTTTATCGCGGCTCACTCCCGGTTGAACACCAGGAATCAGGAGCGGGCATCGGGCTTGCCCTAGTACACCAGTTGACCACGCTGGTAGGTGGAAAGATTAATGCAAAAAGTACCTATGAAAAGGATTACTCTACCTCGAGCGGTACAACATTCTCTTTCTACATGCCCATAAAAGATCTCAATATCCAGCCGGAAGTTCCCGCAGCAAATCCCTTTGTTAAAACAGGTGACTCTTTGATCGAAACGACCAATTTAGAACAAGTGGCCCGGGTAGAAAAAGCCGAAAGTATGCTTAAAACGAAAGTCTTGGTCGTGGAAGATAACGAAGACCTCCGGGAGTTTATGAAGGATAAGCTCATAGAAGCTTACCATGTGCTCACCGCGTCCAATGGTAAAGAAGCATTGGAAGTTGCGAAAAAAGAGCAGCCTCACTTGGTGATATCGGATATTATGATGCCTGAAATGAACGGGATCGATCTCTGCCAGGCTTTGAAAAGCGACTCCTTAACGAGCCACATCCCTGTCATCCTGATCACCGCCAAAGACGCTCTGAGTGACCAAAAGAAGGGGCTCGAGGCCGGAGCAATCGATTATATCGTCAAGCCATTTGACCTAGACCGGCTTTTACTCCGTGTACAAAATATTCTTTCGGCCCGGTTAAAACTGATCGACCAGTATAGGGAAAATGTATGGACTGGCATACAGGAAACCAACGAAGACATCAATCCACAGGACCAAAAGTTCCTGTCCAGCGTAAAACGTATCATTGAAGAGCAAATGGAAAACCCTGATCTTGACATTGACTTTTTCTGCACCGAACTGGGGGTCTCAAGAACTTGGCTATACACTAAAATGAAAGGACTGCTAGACATATCTATGAATGACTTTATCCGCACATGCAGGCTCAAACATGGAGCTAAATTGCTGGTGACCGAACGACTTTCAATTTCACAAACTGCTTACGCTGTCGGGTTCAATGATCCGAAATATTTTGCGAAATGCTTTAAAAATGAATATGGAATGGGCCCTAAGGCTTATGTTAAGGAATTCACGAATAAAGTGAGTGTAGCAGAATAATTATGCAACAAAAACTAGGCTGGGAGGTCGGTTTTGCTAAGAACGGAAATGAACTCCCCACAGACTGGCACATGGCTTCGGTGCCCGGTGCGGTACAAGAAGACCTGCTCCCTACTTTAGAAAGACAGGATTGGTATTTCAGCGATCATGTCCGGCAATTCGAATGGATGGAAGATGTGTACTGGTACTACCGTGCCACCTTTCGGAAACCCCAGGTGGCCTTGGATGAATCGCTATATCTCTTCATCGGGGGCATTGACTATTCCTACCGGATCCAGCTCAATGGCCGGGAGGTTTTCAATCACGAAGGCATGTTTTCGAGGTTCGAGATTGAGCTGGGCGATGAGCTGAAAGAAACGAATGAGCTATTGATCATTATCGATCCTGTACCTAAATCAATGGAGACACCCAGCAGAGACCAGGCCAGTAAAAGCGTGAAGCCGGCAGTAAGCTATGGCTGGGACTGGCATCCACGGCTAGTCTCCCTGGGCATTTGGGAAGACATTTGCTTAAAGACCAACAAGTCCAAAGGTTTCAAACCCGGCATCCACTATAGGTACCAACTGGAAGATGATCCATGCGAGGCTGATATCAGGATCGAAGGATCCGTGGGAATTGAAGAAGGATCGGTGGTATTCAGTATTTCCGAGGGAGGCGATCAAGTTTTCCGGGAGACCTTCAACGTATCGAAAGATTGGGTGATCCAAACTAAATTCTCGCCAGGTAAGTTGTGGTGGCCCTATGAATTAGGTGAGCCTTTTCGCTACGATTGTAAACTTGAGCTTCGGGGTGCTGACAATGCCGTTATTGACCAGTACGAATGGAAGTGGGGATTCAGAAAGGCCAAACTGATCATGAATGAAGGAGCATGGGATGAGCCAAGCCGGTTCCCAAAATCAAGAAGCTACCCTCCCATTACCCTCGAGATCAATGGTCAAAGACTTTTTGCCAAAGGCACCAACTGGGTCAACCCCGAAATTTTCCCGGGTAAGATCACGGACCAGCGGTATGAAGCACTACTCATCCTCGCCAAAGAGATGCATTTCAATATCCTCCGGGTGTGGGGCGGTGGCATCGTAAACAAAGACTACTTTCATGAATGGTGTGATGCCCATGGAATGCTGACCTGGCAGGAATTTCCACTCGCTTGTGTGAATTATGAAGATGATCCCGGTTATTTGAAAACATTAGAAGTAGAAGCTACCAGTATTATACGGCGATTGAGAAATTATGCTTCTACCGTCCTGTGGTGCGGGGGCAATGAATTATTCAACAATTGGTCAGGCATGACCGACCAGTCCGCTGCCTTACGTCTCTTAAATGCCCTCTGCCTGGAACATGACCCGGGTGTTCCTTTTATTCCTACCTCTCCCGTGGCTGGTATGGGGCATGGTCACTACTTGTTTTGGGACAGCGAAACCAACGAAGACGTATTTCAATTGATGTATCGCTCACAAAACACGGCTTATACAGAATTTGGGATGCCCTCTCCTTCCAGCGTGGCTACCTTGCAAAAGATCATCCCAGCCAAAGAGCTCAAAGTGCCGGTAGAAAACACCGCGTCTTGGCGGGCACATCACGCCTTTGAAGCCTGGATCGGCAATACCTGGCTCTGTGAACCCATCATTAGGAAATTCATGGGTGATATGGATACGCTAGATGCACTGGTCCAAAAAGGGCAAGAGTTACAAGCCATCGGCTACCGGGCTGTCTATGAAATGGCCCGGCAGCAGTGGCCCTACTGCTCCATGGCTTTAAACTGGTGCTATGGAGAGCCCTGGCCGGCAGCCGCGAACAACAGCATTGTCGAGTACTTCGGCTTTCGTAAACCGGCCACGGAAGCCATTAAAATGGCCTGCCGCCCGCAAATGGTAAGTGCCCGCTTTCCCAAGTACGAATGGAACGTGGGTGAGCTATTTTATTTTGACTTGTTTTTCTTTAACCATCACACAAAAGCACTTACCCCGGGAGATATCGAAGCCTGGGTGAATGGCCATCATGTAATTACCTGGCATATAGCGAAAACTGAAGCGTATCAAAATGCTGTCGGCCCACAAGTAAAGTATAGGCTAAAACCGGGAGATGATGCTTTAAAAGTGGACCTGGTCACGGCCGATGAAGTATGGAATTCAACCTACACCTTAAAGCTTAAAAAACAAGAAGATGACCAGGGCCAAGTACTCAATATGTAGAAATTCCAATAAAGTCGATAATACCATGAGAGAGTTTTCCCCTCCGCTTTTCCCTTACCATTTGTCATTAGTTTTATACACCATGCATTTATTATGAAAGTTACCGCAACGTTTATATGGATCATCACCATTGTCTTTTGGGGATGCCAGCAAAAACAAACTATCACTATTGAGTGGACGTCCAGTGATGCTCGCCAACAATGGGAAACACAATCGGTGACCGTAGGGCCTAAAGGTTCGATTGACGAAAATGCCATCACGATCTACCCTGGGGAAGAGCGGCAACAAGTGGATGGTTTTGGCGGGTGTTTTAACGAATTGGGTTGGGAGGCACTCAGCATTTTAGAAAAGGCCGAACGAGAAGAGGTAATGGCTTCCTTATTCGGGCAGGAAGGATGCGGGTTCAACATTTGCCGGATGCCGATAGGCGCCAGCGATTTTGCTGTCGATTGGTACAGTCATAATGAAACGCAAGGGGACTTCCAGATGGAAAACTTCTCCATCGATCGCGACAAAAAGCGGTTGATCCCCTACATTAAGGCCGCCCAGGCCCTCCAACCCAACTTACAAGTTTGGGGCTCACCCTGGAGCCCGCCGGCTTGGATGAAGCGAAATGATCATTATGCCTGCTTACCGGGGGAAGCCAATGACCTGCCCGAAGAAGGGCGCGGAAAGGAAAAGGATTTCCTTCCGCTGGAAACACAGTTTCAAATGGAGAAAGAATACCTGGATGCCTATGCCCTGTATTTCTCGAAGTTTCTCTCCGCCTACGAAGAAGAAGGGATCGATCTATACGCGGTGCACGTACAGAACGAGCCCAACTCTTGCCAAGTCTTTCCCTCCTGCTTGTGGATGCCTAAAGACCTGGCCACCTTCATAGGGGATCACCTCGGGCCGGAGTTGAGTAAAAAACACCCCGACACCGAGCTCTGGTTAGGCACCATCGAGCGACCCCAAATCAGCAGGATTGATACCACGGTCCTGGATGAAAAAGCCCGTCAATATATCAAGGGTATAGGGTTTCAATGGGCCGGCAAAGGGGCGATTCCCGATGTCCACAAAAAATACCCGGCGTACAGGCTCATGCAGACCGAAACCGAATGCGGGGACGGGTCGAACGACTGGGAGGCGGCCGTCTATACCTTCGACTTGATGAAGCATTATTTTAACAATGGCGTAAACTCCTACATGTACTGGAATATGATACTTAACGAAACAGGGAAGAGCCAATGGGGCTGGAAACAGAATTCCATGATCACCGTAGATACCGAATCAAAGAAGGCAACGTACAACCCTGAGTTTTACTTAATGAAGCACTTCAGCCATTACATCCAGCCCGGCGCTATGAATGTAGCCAGTTCTGATCCCAATGCACTGGCTTTTAAAAGTGCCAATGAGCTCGTCATTGTTTACTATAATCCCGAGGCTCAAACGATGAAAAGGTTCATCGTTGGTAATGAAACATTCGAGGTAGAACTAGCCGGGCAGAGCTTTAATACGTTTGTTATGCCCATCTAGGACATCCTTGAAAATTCAAGTGGCGTGTGGAGGGGGGACCTCCAGGCACAGCGCGGCCCATTTAAAGCCTGTGGGCAAGCGGCCTATAGGGGCTGGATAGCGCGTTTTGAGGGAAAAATGGGCTTGGTTGCTGGCGCCTTTTTCTTTGGGTTCGGGCACCATTGAAAATTCAAATGGCGTGTGGAGGGGAGACATCCAGGAACAGCGCGGCACATTTGAGGCATGTGGGTAAGCGGGCCATAGGGGTTGGATAGCGCGTTTCGAGGGGAAAATGGGCTTTGTTGCTGGCGCCCTTTTCTTTTGTTTCGTTTTCTTTTGGGCGCGCAAAAGAAAATGAAAACTGGAC
>JANQLQ010000197.1 GCA_028280565.1 Fulvivirga sp. | reverse complement strand
CACTGGGGTGAAGTACGTATGAAAACCGGTAGAAAAGCAGGATATGTGGCCTACATGAAGGATCAGATCAGGGAGCTTGTGGAAGAATACGATACGGATGTACTATGGTTTGATGGAGATTGGGTCCATTGGTGGGATATGGCCACCGGCACAGAGTTATATCAATACATCCGGGAGTTAAAGCCGGGGATCATCATCAATAACCGGGTAGCCAAAAGACGGCTTTTCAAAAAGGACTTTGGTACACCGGAGCAGCAGCACCCGGGAGGCTCACTAGGGCATTACTGGGAGGCTTGTTATACCATGAATCATTCCTGGGGCTTCAAAAAAAGTGATAACAGCTGGAAATCACCACAAACGATCTTCGATAAACTAAAAGACATAAACGCCAAAGGAGGGAACCTGCTGCTTAATGTTGGTCCGGACGGAAACGGTGAGATCCCTAAAGAAAGTGTTGACATTTTGTTGAAGGTGGGCGAAATGTTGAAGGATGAAAAGTAAAATAGCCATCTTGATTTTGGTCTGCCTTTTTGAACGTTCAAAAGATGGGATCAAACGATTAGCCTTAGTTTGATAAACAATAAAAAGAAATCTTGTTACAACAAAGTAAAGAAAAGACTCAAGAAAATATATGATACGGAAGCAAACTTCAAAATTATGGTATTACTTTTTATTGCTCCTGATAGTGATGGCCTGCCAACCATCATCAGAAATAACACAAAACGGTTCCGAACGGCTTCAATGGGTGGAGATTCATCCGGGTGTCTGGAAAGCATCTGCTGGCCAGCCTCAGGACATCACCCTTCTGAAAGCTGCTGAAATTCAGCCGGATTTACCAGCTATCGAAAAGCTTTCTTCACCGGGCTTCCCGTTGGAGAGATCGAAGATCAATGCCCGGATAATAGATGGCAAGGTATACCTGCGATTCCCTCTAGAGCGTGAAGAAGAACTATTCGGTCTCGGCCTTCAGTACAAAAGTCATCATCAGCGCGGACGTATTTATAATCTTCGTGCAGATCATTATGGAGGTAGGGATGATGGTCGTACCCACGCCCCGGTGCCCTTCTATGTGTCTACAAGAGGGTATGGCGTGTTGATCGATGCAGCGAGATACATAACGGTATATGCAGGAACCGGTGTGCGCGTAAATGCGGATCATCCCCCCACATTATATGACAGGAATACTGATAAGGAGTGGGCTGCACAGCCCTACTCAGATGCAGTGGAGATATTGGTTCCTGCGGATGGAACAGACATCTACATATTTGGAGGGAGATCTATGCTGGAAGTAGTACAGCGCTACAACCTTTTTAACGGAGGCGGTGTGCTGCCACCCAAATGGGGCCTGGGTTTTACCCAGCGGGTGCCCACTTTGTTTTCCGCTTCTGATATAGAACAGGAAGTACGCGATTTTGAAGCGCACAATTTCCCCCTTGACTTTGTCGGTGTAGAGCCAGGTTGGCACTCCATGGCCTACCCTTGCACATTCCAATGGGATAAAAAACGTTTTCCCGATCCTGAACGCTTCCTTAACGGGCTGTTAGAAAAAGGAGTGCGTGTAAACCTTTGGCTTAACCCCTATGTATCACCTGCAAGTAGCCTATATCCGGAGATCAAACCCCTTTCAGGATCGCACACCGTTTGGAATGGTGTGGTACCTGACCTAACCTTAATAGAAGCAAGATCCCTGTTAAGGAAACACTTCATTGACCATCATCTCAGCATAGGGGTGAGCGGTTATAAGATTGATGAGGTCGATGGCTTTGACCAGTGGCTTTGGCCGGATGTGGCTACCTTTCCTTCGGGTACGACCGGTGAAGAAATGCGTCAGATTTATGGTACACTTGTGCAAAAGACGACTGCCGAATGGTACAAAGAAAAGAACCAACGTACCTATGGGCTTGTAAGGGCCGCCAATGCCGGAACCAACAGTCTTCCGTATGTCATTTACAATGACTACTACAGTCATAAAGACTTCGTCACAGCCCTAATCAATAGCAGTTTCATTGGTGTACTATGGACCCCGGAAGTGCGGGCATCCAATTCTTCCGAGGAATGGTTACGAAGGATGCAGTCTGTCTGTTTTTCGCCCATGGCTATGCTCAATGCCTGGGCAGATGGTACAAGGCCCTGGTCGTTCATTGAAGTGGAGGATGAAGTAAGGGAGGTGGCACGGCTAAGGATGCAGCTCCTTCCTTACATCTACACCGCCTTTGCCCGATACAAGTATGAAGGCATTCCGCCATTCAGGGCTATGCAACTGGTCGAAGGCTTTTCCACCAGGGCTGAGCAGGTAAAGGGACAATTAGACGGTACTACCAACCCTTACGGAACAGCCACTTCCAAAGAAATCAGGTACCAGTATATGATGGGAGAAGCCATGCTGGTGACCCCTATGTTTACCGGAGAAAGATCACGCCAGATCATATTGCCAAAAGGAAGGTGGTACGACTTTTACACCGGAGAATTGGTGGGTGAAGAAGAAATAATTACCGTGACCCCAGGCCTGGATAAAATACCACTTTTCGTTAAGGAAGGAGGCATCATCCCTATGATCGCTGCAAGGAACCAAATGCCCAAACCCGGTGAAATACTCCCCCTTGAAGTACGCCATTATGGTGAAATCGCCGGGGAATTCAGGCTTTACGATGATGATGGTACTACGTTCGACTATGAACTGGGCAACCGCAGTTGGACGGCACTAAAAGTGGAGAACGCTGACAACCAGCTAAAAGGGAGTCTGCAAACAGACAAAGCAGATTTCTTCAACTACAAAAAGGAAGTCCACTGGAAATTTATGACAAAGAGCAGTAGTGCTCACTAGAAAGATTATGAATATCATGAACTGGTTAATTTTCAAAGCAACATTCCTATTCGCTGTTTCCCTGGTAGCCTTTGGCTGTGGAAATAGAAAAGAAAAAATCACATCTTCAGCTACAGTACCTCTGGAATTAGTATTGCCTACCCCTCGTCAGATGGAATGGGCTGATGCCGAAATAGGCGTATTGATCCATTTTGACATTAACGTATATGAACCCGAATATAACTGGCGTGGAGACTGGGACTACAACCCTGATCCCGAAATTTTTAATCCTACGGAATTGGATACGGACCAATGGATAAAAGCGGCCAAAGATGCAGGGGCCAACTATGCTGTTCTTGTAGCCAAGCACTGTACAGGGTTTAGCCTTTGGCCCACCGAAGCCCATGACTACAGTGTGAAGAGTTCTCCCTGGAGAAGTGGCGAAGGCGATGTTGTAGCCGATTTTGTGGCTTCGTGCAAAAAATACGGTGTGAAACCTGGCATTTATGCCAGTGCGGCTGCAAACGGCTACTTCAAAGTAGATAACCCAGGGTTAGTGGTTACTGGGGATAGTATTACCCAAAAAGAGTATAACAAAGTAGTGGAGACCCAATTGACTGAGCTATGGTCAAACTATGGTGACCTTTTCGAAATATGGTTTGATGGAGGTGTGCTTCCAAAATCAAAAGGAGGTCCGGACATTGTTCCTATTTTACAGGAAAAACAACCCGACGCCGTGGTCTTTCAAGGTCCGTATGGCACTAAAAACCTTGTGCGCTGGGTAGGTAACGAAGAAGGACTGGCCGCTTACCCCAGCTGGGCCACCGCTGACAGCACTACCAACGCTGATGGTACCGTAGTGGTGCAGGGCCTTCATGGAAATCCTGATTCACCGATCTGGTGCCCTGGAGAGGCGGATGCACCATTGCGCAAAAATTCTTCCTGGCAGGGAGGGTGGTTCTGGCATGAGGGACAGGATCATATGATCAACTCCCAGGAAGAAATGCTCCATAAATACTACCACAGCGTAGGCCGCAATACCAATTTGTTAATAGGGGTGGTTGTAGATACAAGAGGACTGGTACCCGATGCAGATGTAAAGGCCTTGAAAGCTTTTGGTGATGAGATAAAAAGAAGATTCGGCACCAGCCTAGCAGAAACGGCCGGGGAAGGAGACAAAGTAGTGCTGAATTTTAACGCCCCCACCGAAATAGATCATGTGGTAATAATGGAGGACATATCAAAAGGAGAGAGAATAAGGAAATATAAAATAGAAGGTAAGCTGAATGGAGCATGGAAGCTACTCGCTGAGGGCGAAAGTGTAGGTCATAAAAGAATTCAGGAATTTGAGGCGGTAAAGGTAAGCAGTCTGCGGTTATGCATCCCTGAATCCATTGCATCACCCAGGATCAGGAAATTTGCTGTCTACAACATTTGGTAAGAACCATTATTGATGAGAAAAATGAATAAAAACATTTTCGGAACATTTACCTTATTCGTTCTGCTATTTTTTGCGGGTTCGTTAAGTGCCCAGCGGGAAGTCACCCCTTTACACAGTGACTGGAAGTTCCATTTAGGGCATAGCTATGACATCCAAAAGGACTTTGGATTTGGAACGGGCACAAAACTGCAAATTGCCAAACTGGAACCTCCTCCTTATGGAGGTCATGGTATACCCGGTACATTGGCCTCATTTGATGATGCTGACTGGGAAACAACAGACGTACCCCATGACTGGGCTGTGGGATTACCCTATGACAGTCTTCAAAACCCTTCCATGGGCAATCGGTATGGCTACAAACCTGTGGGCCGTGAATACCCGGAAACCTCCATTGGATGGTATCGCAAAAAATTCAGTATAGCTGCCACGGACGAAGGAAAAAAGATCAGCCTTCGCTTTGATGGTGTCTTCCGGAACTGTATCGTCTGGGTAAATGGGTTTTTCATAGGACGTAATTGGGGTGGTTATTCAGGGTTTGAAATGGACATCTCTGATTACCTGAGCTATGGTAAGAAAAACATAGTAGCCGTTCGTGTAGACGCATCTTTGCATGAAGGATGGTTTTATGAGGGGGCCGGCATCCAAAAAGAAGTATGGCTTATCAAGTCAGGCATAACACACATCGATAACTATGGCCCTTTCATTACTACCACACTACTTCCGGGAGGGAATGCGGAAATGAACGTACAAACCAAAGTCCTTAACGAAGGTTTCAAGCCAGTCAGTGTCACTCTTACCTTGCAGGTACTCGATGGCTCAGGGCAAACGGTAGCATCGCATACCTCGTCTGTTAAAGAAATAGCTGATGGAACTGACTGGGTGTTAAACCAAAAACTGAACGTGCCGAAACCCGAACTATGGTCTGTGACTTCACCCAAACGTTACACCTTGGTAAGCACCCTCAAAAAAGAAGGAGAAGACATAGACAAAATGAATATCAGGTTCGGCATTCGTTCCGTTCGCTTTGATGCTGACAAGGGTTTTTTCTTCAATGGAGAGCGGGTTCAGCTCAACGGAGCTTGTATCCATCAAAACTTTGCGGGAGCAGGATCAGGTATGCCGGAAGCCATGCACTATTACCGCATTCGACTGCTCAAAGAAATGGGTGTAAATGCCGTTCGTTCCCACTATCCATTTTCCCCAGCTATGTTGACTGCCTGCGATAGCCTCGGGATGCTGGTGATGGACGAAACAAGAGCTACAGGAAGCACACAGGAGAGCATGGACCAGCTAACATCCATGATCCTGCGTGATAGAAACCACCCCTCCATTATCATCTGGTCCATGGCAAATGAAGAAGGTGGTACCCAGCGAAATGTCATTGGCAAACGTTACATGCGTAAAATGGTAGCCCGGTCTCACCAGTTGGACCCATCTAGGCTGGTCACTGCCGGGGTAAATGCCTGGGGCAGCAAGGCTGACTATGGATTTGCCGAAGAAATAGACGTTATGGGCTTCAACTATAGTTTTGAGTTTATTGACCAGTACCATGAAGACCACCCAAACCAGCCTATTATTGGCACGGAAGTGACCAACGCTACTGTTACCAGGGGAGTGTACACGCTTGGTGGAGAAGGTATAGAAGTCAAAGACGGTATAGGAGGCTACTATACTCCTGAAGGTGTATATAAAGAAAACAGGAAATTCGAACAACATATTGCGGCTAACAATGTCAAAACCAATGAACAGGCCTATAAGTCCGTAAAGTTTTATGGGGAAAGACCATACCTGGCAGGCAGCTTTTTGTGGACCGGGTTTGACTATAATGGAGAAACATGGCCCAGCACTTACCCTAATAACAGTTCACAATTCGGGGCAATGGACCTGGCAGGATTCCCTAAGGATATCTATTATTACTACCAATCCTGGTGGACAGATAAAGACGTGATGCACATTGCCAACCATTGGAATTGGGAAGGAAATGAGGGGCAAAAAATTCCGGTGCTGATCCACGGCAATGCCGACAGGGTGACCCTCTTTTTAAATGGAAAAAAACTGGAAACAAAGACCATGGAGCCTTATGGATACCTGCTGTTTCAGGTTGAGTTTAAGAAGGGGACCCTGAAAGCCATAGGCTATAAAAATGGTAAAAAAGTTTCTGAAGATGAAATAAAAACCTCAGGTGCTCCCCATACCATTCGGTTAACTCTAGACAGAGCTTCGATAAAAGCCGATGGAAAGGATATAGGCTTTATCCATGCTGAAATTGTGGATAAGCAAGGCATACCCGTTCCGCTTGCGGACAATCGTATTCGGTTTGAAATAGAAGGAAATGCAACTATTGTCGGCACTCATAATGGTAACCCATCCGCTTATGAATTGGACAATGCTCCCAACCGTAAGGCCTTTAACGGTAAAGCGTTGGCGATAGTAAAGGCAGGAGATAAAGGAGGAACAGTTATAGTAAAGGCTACTGCTGACAAGCTGAAGCCCCAAAATATAACCATGGCCCTCAATTAAAGAATTAAAATCAAGCAGTATGAAAAGCATATCATTCTGTCACAGGTAGGAAAAATGTTGGACAATGAAAAGTAATTCTGGAATGATCGTCAAGTGTGCGAAACCTATTACAAGGGTTGGATATTTTGTTCTGTGTTCAGTATTGTACTTGTTAGCTGCCTGTGGTTCAGTACATTCCTCGGAAGATGCAATGAAGCGTCCTGTGTATGACCTGATAGAACGTGTTATACCTGGTTATTCGAAGCAGTTTATATTGGAAGTCATTCCGTGGGAAGAGGGCAAAGATGTATTCGAGATAGGGAATAAAAACGGGAAAATACACCTTAAAGGTAATAATGGCGTTTCACTTGCCTCAGCTTTTAACTGGTATTTGAAGTATAAGTGTAATGCTCATCTTTCTTGGACGGGGGACCAGCTGGACCTGCCGGCAAAGCTCCCCCTTCCTCAAGTCCCATATAAAAACATTATTGAGGCAGAGTATCGCGTACACTTTAATTATTGCACCATTAGCTATACCGCTGCGTGGTGGGATTGGGAACGATGGGAGCGTGAGATTGATTTTTTGGCTATGAATGGAGTGAATACCCCGCTTTCGGTGGTTGGGCTGGAAGGTGTATGGTATCATACGTTGCTCAAATCAGGTTTTACCGATGAAGAAGTCAGGGAGTTCCTGGTAGGGCCTGCCTATTTTGCATGGCAGTGGATGACCAACATCCAAAGCCATGGAGGGCCTCTGCCCAAAAGCTGGATAGACCGCCACATTGAGCTTGGGAAAAAGATCATGGAGCGGCAATTGGAGCTTGGAATGCAGCCGATACAACAAGGGTTTTCAGGCTATGTACCTAGGGCCTTCAAAGAAAAATTCCCGGAAGCAGCGCTGAAGCAGGAAACCACCTGGCTGGGCTTTAAAGGTACCATGCAATTGGATCCGTTAGACCCTTTATTCAAGAAATTCGGCACAACCTTTCTGAATACCCAAAAAGAGATCTTTGGAGCGCATGGCCTGTATGCGGCGGACCCTTTCCATGAGGGAGAACCGCCGCAAGAGGGTGAAGAATACCTTGGTAAAGTGGGAAAGGCCATTATAAGCCTTATGACGGATTTTGATCCTGAAGCCAAATGGGCGATGCAAGCCTGGTCTATAAGAAAAGACATTGCCAGCGCAGTGCCTAAAGACCGGTTACTCATACTGGACCTGAACGGTGAGCGTTATAAGCAAGACAACTTTTGGGAGTACAACTTTGTGGCAGGTAACCTCCACAACTTCGGAGGACGCATCAATATGCATGGTGACCTTCAGTTACTGGCCTCGAACCAATTTCAAAAAGCCCTGCAAAATACCGGTACGGCGGTAGGAAGTGGTCTTTTTATGGAAGCAGTCAACCAAAATCCCGTATATTACGATCTGGCTTTTGAAATGCCTTTTCATAAGGATGAAGTGGATATCCGGGCTTGGCTGAAAAAGGCGATTGAACGCAGGTATGGTGCTGCCTCAGAAAATGCCTGTCAAGCTTGGATCAAACTGCTCGAAGGACCTTACACTCGAGGCACCAACGGGGTGGAAAACAGCTCTATCATCTGTGCCCGCCCAGCAATAGACGTAAAAAAGTCAGGACCTAACGCAGGTTTTCATATCCCTTATGATCCCGGAGAATTACAGGAGGCCCTCTACCTTTTGACAAAAGATGCTGGCCGGTTGAATAGTTCCGAACCTTACCGGTTTGATTTGGTTGACCTGGCCAGGCAGGTGCTGAGTAATCTGGGACAGGAAATCCATAAAAGGGCGGCAAAGGCCTTCAAAGACAGAGATCTCGCCGAGTTTGATCAACATTCAAAGGCCTTCCTGGTACTGCTGGAGGATGTGGACAAATTGCTCAAAACCAGGGAAGAATTCTCTTTTGGCAAATGGGTGGCTGATGCAAGGTCTTGGGGGACCAACGAACAAGAGAAAAACCTATACGAGAAAAATGCCTCCATGCTGGTCACTATTTGGGGGTCTGATGAAGATTCACATATCTTCGATTATTCCTGGAGAGAGTGGAGTGGGCTCATTGACAGTTATTATCTGCCCAGGTGGCATAAATTTTACGCCATGTTACGCCAGCACCTGGTTAATGATACGGTCTATGTCGAAGAAGGTCTGCCCCAGGTCTATGGAAGGGAAGCCTTGAGGGCTAACAAGTTTTATGATGAATTGGCCAACTGGGAGATCGAGTGGGTTGAAAGTCAAAAAAATATTGACCCAACACCAAGGGGCGATGAGGTGACCGTGGTGAATACCATCATAGAAAAATACAGACCCATTTTCAATATTTATTATTATTATCAATAAACGAAAAACGACTTATGAGGTCCATACTGTACTTCTTGCTGATCTTTCTGGTGACAGTGATGAGCTGTGTGCCCGGGCAAGACCATTACACCCTTAGTAATCAGTATATTACCCGAACCCTCAGTGTAACGAATGGTACATTGAGCACTACAGCCATTACAAATAAAATGGCAGAAAGGGAAGTCGCCATTCAGTACAGCGACGAATTCAAGATCCGCATTTCCAAAGGGACCAGTGAAGTTGGGACTGATCATTGGCTCACCTCCAAAGACTTTGAGGTAACTTCTGTCTCTGAATATAACAAAGCCGGTCTGAGCGGTTTATCGGTTGATGTGCAAAATGTAGATTACTCTCTTCTCATTACGGTACATTATGAACTGGAGGAAGATCAACCCTACCTGCGCAAATACCTGGAGATCACTCCTGCAAAAAGTCTTACACTGGAACAGGTCACGGTTGAGAATCACTCCTTTGAAGATGCCTTTCAGCCTTACCAACTCAAGCAGATCACTGCCCAATCCATGAACTTCATTACCACACCAACCGGCTATAGACCCAATAGACCGGGCAATGTGACCGATTACAAATTTGGATTGGGACAACCCCTTTACACCACTAACAGCGCTACTTTTTGGGGAGTTGAATTTCCCGCTTCTACCAACTACGTAGAAGATACAGAACTTAATTGCGGGTATCTTTGGGGCAAGGAGATAAAAGCAGGAGATACCTACCGGACTTACAAAGCAGTAGTAGGGGTAACCGATGACTACCAATACATTGATGATGCATTTTATGAGTATATCAATGACATCAAGATACGTCCCCTGAGGCTCCAGGTACAATACAACTCCTGGTTCGACTATTACCAGCAAGTGGATCGGGAGAAATTTCAAAAAAGCGTGAAGAAGATCTACCAGGAACTAGTGACAGAAAGAGGCGCCAAACCCATCAATGCTTACGTCATTGATGATGGCTGGCAGGACAGCTTTTCCGAAGATGCGGATTGGAGTGATCAGCTTTGGAAAGTCAATACGGATCGCTTTGATAAGGACTTTGCCTCCAGCCGTGAACTGGTGAGGGCCCAGGAGGGTACGTTGGGGCTTTGGTACAGTCCCGGATGCTTTTTCGGAGCCAACCGCATGGTAAAAAAACTTGGAGAACAAGGTTTTGAGAGCCTTGACTTCTCCATGTCCATGTCCGGCCCTAAATATATGGATGCTTTTGAAAAACGTACCCTTGAACTTGCCCGTTTGGGGATCTCTTACTTTAAATTCGATGGCATATTCGGACACCTTTATACCAGGGCCTTTGAACTCAACGGCAGAGGAGCCCCCAAAATGTCGCAATTGAATACCGCCGGGTTTACCAGCACCGATCCAAGGCTTAACGACAGCCGGTATGATGAGCTTAAAACCTATTACCTAGTGGCTGGAACCGAGCGCCTGGTGGATATCTTTTCCAAAGTTTCGTCTATTAACCCCGGGGTGTTTATGGCCATTACTAATGGGGCTTACCTGAGCCCGTGGTGGTTGCAATATATTGATGTGGTGTGGCTCATTAATGCTGCGGACGGGGCAACAGGTGAAGGCCGGTCCGGTGAGTTGGTCTATCGTGACGATATTTATCACGATATCTGGATAAAGGAGAATACAAAATTCCCCATGCACGCCATTTTTAACCACGAACCCAAAAAGGTAGAAACCGGGGAGTCAAAAGAACAATTCAGTGAGTACCTTTTTATGAACCTTTCCAGGGGCACCGGCTTTATCGAATTCTACATCAAAACTGAAAACCTCTCGGAACAAGACTGGGATGTAATGGCCGAAGGCCTGGAATGGGTCTACGATGTATTTCCCACCTTCCAAAACGTCAAAATGCATGGAGGGGCTCCTGCAAGGTCTGAAGTTTATGGCTACACTGCTTGGAATAACGAACAAGGCTATGCCTCCTTCCATAATCCTTCTGAAGAAACAAGAAAATACAGCATTTCGCTTAACCGGGCCTTGGGAGTGAAAAACATGAAGGCAACCTATTCCATTAGTTCACCGCTTCACAATGGAAAAGAACATGATGGTAAAAATGCTTCGGCCGGGGATACGATCAGTATTACCCTAAAGCCCAAGGAAGTAAAAGTATTGAACTTTCAAATTACCAATTCAATTTGAGCATGAAGAACTTAATATTGCCCCTCATCTTGTTTCAAGTGTTTGTAATAGCCTGCATTGCGCAATCCGGGAAGGACGATCTTACCCTTAGTAATAAGATCCCCGAAATTTCCGAAAAGCAAATTTTGAAAACCCCGGGCTACTATAACTGGGGAGCCTCTATTTGTAAAGATGAGAACGGCCTTTACCATCTTTTCTATTCCCGCTGGAAAAAAGAGTACAACTTTTATGGCTGGCTTACCCACTCCGAGATCGCCCATGCTATTTCAAAGCATCCAGCGGGGCCCTGGGAATACAAACAGACAGAATTGCAAGGCAGGGGAAAGGGACATTGGGATGCCATCACAGCTCATAATCCAAAGATCAAATACTTTGATGGAAAATATTACCTCTATTATATTTCCACTAACCTTGGGGACAGGGATTTTTCACAGGCTGAGTTAGTAGAAACAGCGCAAACTGGGTACGACCATCCAAACTGGAAGACCCTTCGGCCTAATCAACGTACCGGGGTGGCAGTTTCTCATTCTATCTATGGTCCGTGGAAGCGCATGGACCAACCGCCGGTAGAGCCCTCTGGCCCTATTACTACCCTAACTGTAAACCCGGCAATAGACCAGGGAAAGGATGGGAAATATTATTTGGTAGTAAAGGGCAACAAGCCTAACGACACAAATTTTGTACGCAACCAGGCCATAGCCATTTCCGATTCTCCTACCGGCCCTTTCAGGATGCATGAAAAGCCAGTGATCGATTACATGGATACCGAGGACATGTCTGTCTGGTATGATGAACTACGGCAACGGTTCTATGGTGTCTTTCATGCCCATACTTTCATAGGCCTCATTACCTCTCCTGACGGACTTAATTGGGAAAAGGCCCATGACTACACCGTTACCACAAAAAATATCAGGATGGAAGACGGTACGGTGTGGAAACCAGGACGGCTGGAAAGACCATTTATTTATACGGAGAACGGAAAGCCTGTGGTGCTCAGCCTTGCAGCCAGGGATGGGGATGATGCCTATACAGTTTCGATCCCGTTTGAATTACACAATAATAAATGATATCAAATCAAACGAATAAAGCGAACAGTAAGATCAATATTATTTAAGAGACATGAACGCAAAACAGGAAAAGAAAAAGCCTTTCTACAGGAAGCGATACCACCTTTTTTTTATAACACTTTGTTTGTTCAGTATGAGCCAGGCAATATATGGCCAGGGCAGTAAGATCATCACGATGGGAACTCTTTTAGAGGAAATGACCGACCGGGCAAGTCTTGCGCAATGGCCGGATGCCACCTATACCTGCAAACAAGCCTCAAGCTATTCCCGAGATTCCAAAACCCCAGGCACAAGCGAAGAAGATGGCCGGTTTCAACCTGTAACGGGGCGCGATTGGGGAAAGGGGTGGTTTGAAAATCATGATTTCAGCCAGTACATACGTTTGGAAGAAAATGACGGTCGTAAAGAAGATGTTATGTTCGAAGCAAAAGGCCCTGGCGCCGTTGTCCGGTTCTGGGCCACTTTTGGAGGGATCCCTTCGGAATATGGTGGTATATATCGTGTTTATATAGATGACAATCCTGAACCAGTCATTGAAATGCACAATCAGAATTTTGCAGGCAAGGCAGGGTTAGTGGGGAAGCCTTTTTCGTTTTTTGCTCCTGAGAAGGCAGAGAACGATGTATGGAGAGGCCGCAACCTGATCCTCCCTATCCCTTATGCCAAAAGCTGCAAGATCACCTATGACGGCGAGCATAAATATAACCATATAGAAGGTTGGCGAGGGCATTACTACCAGGTCAATTACCGTACTTACCAGGAAGGCACACAGGTTGAAAGTTTCACTAAGGAAACCATTACCAGGTACAAAGAACAAATAGCAGCCGAAGGCAAGCAACTGGTGGAAGACCCTGGTATAGCAGGTGAACGGATCGCAAAGAACAACATTACATTAAAGCCGGGGAAAAGCCTCACCCTTGACCTGGAAGGACAAAGGGCAATTACCTCCCTGCAGACAAAGCTAAAGGCAGCCGATCAGGAGCAGGCCCTGAGGTCTACCGTATTGAAAATTGAATTTGACAATGAACAGACCGTTTGGTGCCCAGTAGGCCAGTTTTATGGCGTAGGTTACAGGCAGCTTCATCATAGGACTTTTTACATCAATACTACTTCTGAAGGTATAATGACTTCCAGGTGGGTGATGCCCTTCGGTAAAAAAGCCCGGTTAAGCCTGGTCAACCATGGCAAACAGGAGGTCGTTGTAGAAGAGCTTACCGTTGGCCATCAAGCCTATGATTGGAATGCACGGTCCATGTATTTCCATGCTACCTGGAAAGAAACAAGGGGTATGGATACCAAATTGCGCAAAGATGAAAACTATATTGCCATAAAAGGTAAAGGGATATTCGTAGGCGATAACCTGACTCTTTTCAACACTTTTCCGGATGAAACAGGTATCAACTGGTGGGGCGAAGGTGACGAAAAAATATACGTGGATGGAGAAGATTTTCCTTCACACTTTGGTACAGGAACAGAAGACTATTATTGCTACGCATGGTGTCGTCCTCAATGGTTTTCAGCGCCTAACGTATCACAACCTATAGGGGAAGGCAACAAAACACCTGGTAATACCAGCAACAATCGCTACAGACTATTGGATGCTATTCCTTTCACGACGGATTTTAAATTTGACATGGAAATATGGCATCCCTACAGGGCCTTGATGAATTATAGTCCGGCCACCTTTTTCTATGCCTTTGCCGGGGCTCAGTGGAATACAGAACCGAATGCTGAAGCGGTACGACAAAAGGTAGCCCTTAAAATTGAGGATGTGCCGGGTTATTAGTCTCTTAAACCAATTCACAAAAATGCGATCATGTATGTTAAACCCATTGAACAAAAAGTACAATAGATAAGTATGAAAATTAGAAATGCCATTTATGTCCTAGCACTCCTGTTTCTGACCTTTACCGTTTGCACTACTTTGCAAGCACAAACCAAAAAGGACAAAGAAAACACTCATATTTTTATTCTCATGGGGCAATCCAATATGGCTGGATATGGAGAACTGTTACCTCGGGATAAAATTCCTATACCAGGTGTAAAAATGCTTAGAGGATGGACGAAGCAGGGTAAAAAATTTACTTGGCTTCCGGCTGTCCACCCCATCCATAACCGTCTAGAGAGTGACCAGTTTGGATTGGCGGGGCCTTTTGCCAAAGCTTACCGGGATGCCCATCCCGGGATTACCGTAGCCTTGATACCTGTTGCCTTCGGCGGAGCTGAAATAGCCATGCTAGGTAAAGGTGGAGAGGTATATAAAGATGTCATAGCTAAAGTGAAATGGGCATCCCGGTATGGAATAATTAAAGGTATGCTTTGGCACCAGGGTGAATCCGATACCATTGACCCACAACACGCTGATAGTTATGGGGGTAAACTTAAACAACTCATAGAAGACTTACGTGCTGATGTTAAAAACCCTGGACTACCTGTTGTTGTAGGAGATCTTGGTGAATTTTACGGAACAGGGCCGGATCACAATGCTCCCCAGCGAGTTCAGCAGATCGGCCAGGTTCGGAATACTCTTCGTGATTTACCTGGCCAGCTTCGTCAAGTCGCCTTTGTCGAGTCATCAGGATTAGTTGCCAGGGAGCGCCACCAGGTACATTTCAATCGGAACTCCCTCATTACTTTTGGAAAACGATATGCGGCAGCTTTTCATACGATGGAATTGGAATCTGAACCGAAAAAGCCGGTAAAAACAGACTGGCTTTTACATGCAAATGGTTATAAGGCCAATGTTTACAAGGGAGAGCGAGGTGACGAGATCGTCCTGGCCAACGGACTTGTCAGGCGCGTTTTCAGAATAGCACCTAATGCCGCTACCGTAAGATTCGACAACCTAGTGACAGGTGAATCCCTTTTACGTGGCGTTAAACCCGAAGCAATCGTAAAAATAGATGGCATTAACTACGAGGTAGGAGGACTTAAAGGTCAGCCCAACTATGCCTTCCTGAAGCGTGAATGGCTGGATGCCATGCAGGCTGATCCTGCTTCTATGCAGTACATGGGTCATGAGATCAGCGAACCCCAAGCTCCTTTTGAATGGAAACAAGTAAGAGAATATGCCAAAAACTCCGTATGGCCTCCAAAAGGAAAGCACCTTCGTATGGATTACGCTATGCCTGATCCCCAGGCACTTTTTGCAGGAAAGGGATTGTTACCTAGTACATATGGCAGGGAAATCCTTTACAGCACTAGTTTTAACACCCTTGATGACACCTGGGAAACCACTTTCTCACAGGGGCATGAACGTTCCTCATTCGAGAATGAAGGTAAAGTAGGAGAGATTTATACCCCTGCTAACACGGCGGTATATGTTGAGAGGGACCTCGATCCCGAAGCAAAGATCATAGAAGCTACTTTCTTTACAGGAACTGATAAAAGCAAAGACCATGGGCCCGGGATCACTCTTGTGTGGCCGGATAAGACCGTGAAATTCTACCTTCGTCCCGGGGGCAATGCCTATGACGACGGAGTGCCTATGTTTGGCCTTTGGGATGGCGAGAGAGAAAACCGGTCAGCAGGGGGGCGGCAGGTGCTCGACATGAGTAAACCTTGGACACTCCGTTACCGCATTACCGAAGAAGCCGTTCTTTGTGAAGCTAAACCACAGGGAGGTAACTGGCGCACCATTACTGGGCTAAAACCCTTTGGTACCATGCCTTCCAAAGTGCGCATAGGTAAAACCAATGCCAAGGGAGAAAGCAAAGATGCCGGGCAACCCGGGGAGCTGGTGAGAATGCAAGTAGCGGATTACGCCACCTATGGTAACCTGGACAGCAATACTAAAGCAGGATTCAACAAAAATGATATCACCCTTTCCGTTCATTATGAACTTTACGATGGTATCCCTGTCATAGCCAAATGGCTCACTGTCAAAAACAACAGTGGCAAAGATATTACCCTGGAGAAATTTACCAGTGAGATCATAGCCGCTGTAGAGTATGGATCAGCCGTGGAGACCCGCGAATACAATGTGCCCAAGCCAAACCTTCATGTAGAAACCGATTACGCCTTTTCCAGCTTTAACGTAGAGGACGCCAACCATCACGCGGTACGATGGCTGCCGGACCCCGAGTACCATACCCAGGTCAATTACCTGCGTATCACACCATGTCTTCTCAATGTAGGTCCCGAAATAGGTCCTGACAAGACCATCGCCACTGGTGAGACTTTCAAGACCTTCCGCACCTTTGTACTTCCTTACGATAGCTACGACAGGGAACGGCAGGGTATGGCGCTCCGTAGAATGTATCGCACCCTGGCACCCTGGACCACCGAAAATCCGCTTATGATGCATGCGCGCTTTGCCGATTGGGAAAGAGTGAAAACAGCCATTGACCAGGCGGCCGAGGTAGGCTTTGAAATGGTGATACTCACCTTTGGTAGTGGCTTTAATATCGAAGACAATAGTGAAGATTATATGGCCAAAATGAAGCAATATGCTGATTATGCCAAAAGCAAAGGCATAGAAATAGGGGGGTATTCCTTACTTGCTTCCCGCAGGGTAGGTGGAGGAAACGATGTAGTAATGCCTCCAGGCCAGCGCCCCACTTTTGGAAACTCTCCTTGTATCGAAAGTGAGTGGGGCCAAACCTATTTTAAAAAACTTTACAACTTCTATGAAAAAACCGGTTTCACGCTGCTTGAACATGACGGATCTTATCCCGGTGATGTTTGTGCCTCCAACGATCACCCCGGTCACAAAGGACTTGAGGATTCCCGGTGGGAGCAGTATGAAACCATTTCCCGGTTTTACCAGTGGTGCAGGGCCAATGGCATATACCTCAACATTCCCGACTACTATTACATGACAGGGGGTAATAAATGTGGGATGGGTTATAGAGAAGTCAACTGGAGCCTGCCACGTAATCAGCAGCTTATCCATGCCCGTCAAAATATCTACGATGGCGCATGGCAAAAAATACCGGCGATGGGCTGGATGTTTGTAGCCCTCACCGAATACCACGGGGGAGGAGCAGCGGCCACGATAGAACCGCTTAACGAACACCTGGATCATTACGAAATGATGATGGCCAGCAACCTTGGTGCGGGAGTTCAAGCTCACTACCGGGGGCCTCGCCTTTACGATACTGATAAAACCAAGGCTATGGTGACACGTGTGGTCAACTGGTACAAAAAACATCGTGACGTATTAGACGGAGACATCATCCATTTGCGCAGGGCAGACGGAAGGGACCTGGATTATTGGCTTAACGTCAACCCCGAGGGTAAAGAAAAAGGGATTCTTACGATCTATAATCCACTGACAGACCGGCATATCACTAAAAAGATCAAAGTACCCCTGTACTACACGGGTCTTGCGAAGGAAGCCAGCATATCCATCGCCGATGGTCCCTCGAAAAAATATACCCTGGACAGAGAATACACCATAGAAATAGAAGTCACCGTAAAAGCAAATAGCTACACATGGGTAGTGATCAAGTAAAAGAACTTCGGGAAACATGGGAAAGAAGCCAGGTATAGAAAGACAGTTTTTAAAACGGAAAAGCCATATTTCCAAGAGGGTGAAAGCTCTCAAAGCTAGAGGAGTGCCCTTAGTTGCACTGGATCCTGAAAACAATAAACTGTTCCGCCAAATTCAGCAGCACAAAAAGATAGCCGCTAACTTCGACGACAAGGAGCAGAAAATATTAAGTAGCGTTGATCCCCTTCAAGAAAAATATATAAGACAACAAACCCGTAAAGAGGAACTACAAAATCGTCAAAAAATAGAACTATACTTAATTGATCCTTATGATTTGCGTAGGTATGAAATGTGCGGCAGTTCGGAAAAGTTTTGTTATGAGACAAATGATTTTTTTCAAAACTAAAGAATGATAGAACGAATGATCGCGAAAAAAGTGAATAGTCGATTACTCTTGATAGGTGTATTGTTTTTTCTTATTACCTCCTTCGGGGTAAACGATTCGCCTTTGGATGAACTTATCCAAAACATGGAAGCAGGTCAATTGGGAATTAGCACTCCTGGTCATAAAATAAGCAAAACATCAAATAATCTTTATAAGGAAGGTGCCCCGGTTGATGTTGGTTACGCTATGGGCCAAAAGAGCAAGACTAAAGTGACATTTCAATCTCTTTTAGAAGAAATGGTTTCTAGGGAGTTCATTGCCAGGTTGCCCATGCCATCCTACAAAAACTTACAGGCCTCAAGTTATGACAGGCGCACAGTAAGCCGAAATGAGGGCTGGTACGCCAACGGAGACCGCTCCTATTTTGTGAACGTGGAAGAAAAAGAGGATGGCCGGCACGAGCATGTGATGATGGATGTCGAAGGGCCCGGGGCAATCGTCAGGTTTTGGAGTGTAACCAGTAATATTGATCTGCTCGGTGGAACATTGAGGTTTTATATTGATGATGACAGCAGCCCGGTATTCTCAGGTACTCTTGAAAACCTGGTTGGCGGTGATTTTTTTGCCTCTGTTCCGCTTTCTATGGCCCTGGCCAGGGAAAGTGTCAAAGTAAAACGCGGACGTAACCTTTATCTACCCATTCCTTTTTCAGAATCCATTAAGATAACCTATGAAAGACCGGATGGCAAGAAGTTAATTGAAGGGGAACCGGCTTGGCCCAACGATGCGGTTTTTTACAATATCAACTACCGACTATATGATCGTTCCGTACAGGTCGAGTCTCTCTCACCCAAAAGCCTTACCTCGGCGAAGAAACTCATCGAATTGACCCAGGAAAAATTAATATCGGCTACTGTACCCAAGAGTGTTCGTTCAAAGGTAAAATCGCTTAAAGGAAAGATCCTTCCGGAAAAATCCAAGGTGCTGGAGCTAAAGGCGTCTTCTAACAAAGGTGGCGCGATTGATCAAATTTCGTTGAAGATTGAGGCTGAGAACCTTCCCCAGGCATTGCGCTCTACTGTTTTGGAGATTTCCTTTGATGGAGAGCGGACGGTTTGGGCTCCAGTAGGTGATTTTTTCGGAACAGGGTATCAAATACGCCCGTCCAAGCACTGGTATGGCGCTGTTGATAAAAACGGGGTAATGCTGAGTCAATGGATTATGCCGTTTGCCGAGACCAGTACAATAAAACTACATAATTTAGGCACCCAGGAAGTCAATGTTGACCTGGGAGAGGTGTCTGTGGTTAATTGGGAATGGGACGTACGCAGTATGCATTTTGGCTCAGCTTGGCACCAATACACAAACATTAACTCGAAACCAAATCGTGATCTCAACTATGTCACGCTTCAAGGCGAAGGGGTCTATGTTGGGGACGTGTTAACCCTATTCGATATCAGTCCTAAATGGTGGGGTGAAGGAGATGAGAAAATTTTTGTTGACGATGACGCTTTTCCTTCACATTTTGGAACAGGTTCAGAGGATTACTACGGATATGCCTGGTGCTTAGGGGCATCCTTTTCAACTCCTTTCGTCATACAACCCGATGGTTCGGGAAATGAAAGTGTAGGTTTTACGATCAATGGCCGTTACAGGATTTTGGACGGTATACCTTTCTGCAAGAAGTTACGCTTTGATATGGAGTTGATGCACTGGGAAAAGTCGCGTTTGAATTATGCGCCTACGGTCTATTGGTATGCACGTCCCGGGGTAAAGAGTAATATTGAACCAGCGCCTGAAGCTGCCAAGTATCCGGTGGCTTTGACACCTGGAGATGTAAAATAAAGTGTTGTCAGTTGCCTTAATCATAAAGTTAGAATGAGAGCATAAGTTTTCGTTTTTGAGCGAATGGCTTATTACGATTGCATGGGTACCTGCCAGGTAGTAAAACACCGTAGCTAGTAAACATTAAGTAACAATCAATACTTTGCTATTACAACACGATCAATCTAGGCTATGAGTAACGAAAAGAATGGTAAACAAGCCAATTATGATCTTCATTTTACCGCTGTAGTATCTTCTAAGTCAAAAGGTGTGATTGAAGCTTGTGCCTCCTTTTTCAATTGGAATATTGACAAAGTGTACAAACACTAAAAAATGGAATCTTTAACGCTAAAGGCTTAATAGTAAGAATGTAAAGGCAAATTGTACGATCTGAGACTTATCATGACTTTGACAAAAAGGAACGGATACTATTTAGTAAGACGACCTTTTTTAATGAGAAATTTTTAAAAACATGCATCAAAAAAAGAATATAAAATTAAAAAAAGTAAAATTATGAGTATTCACTTATTTAGAGCTCTTTTAATTTTTGCGGCATCCCTTTTGGGGGCTTGCTCCCCCGCTTCTTCAAAGCAGGAACAAATCAACATTACCACCTTGCTTAACGAGATGATAGACCGGGAGCAGGTGACCCGTTTTCCGGAAACCAACTACCGTTCTCTACAAGCGAGTAGCTACAATCGTGAGTCCGTTTCTCCCGACAAACCTGGCTGGTTTGCCGATAGTGATGGAATAGGTTTTATCCGGACGGAAGAAAACAATGGCAAAAAAGAGTGGGTGTTGATGGAGGACGAAGGTCCTGGCGTAATCACCAAGATATGGGCCGTATGCTTCTATTATGGGCTAGGTAACACCACCGGGGCCAATATCAACATCTACCTTGACGGGGAAAGTATTCCCACGATCTCCACCAATTTTTTTAAGCTGGTTAAGGGCCAGGACTTTGTGAAAGCCCCTTTTGCAGATGAGTCTGCCAGGGCGGGCAATCTTTATTTCCCCATACCCTATGCCAAAAGCTGTAAGATCACGATGGATAACAGGGCCTTTTACAACATTATCAACTACCGGAAATACCCGGAAGGCACTGATATCAGGACTTTCACAATGAAAGAGTTTGAGCAGACAAAGAAGCTTCGGAAACAGGTAGGTAGTGTCCTTACCGCCACACCCGTTACGCAGGGAGAAAAACACCAAAAGAGTGGTTTATTGAAAAAAGGAGAAAACCTGTCCTTTACTTTTGAGAAAAAGAGTAAAGCCATCAAAGAGATCGCTATCAAACTTAGCGAAACAGGCAATTTAGCCCAGGCGCTCCGCTCTGTGGTACTTCGCGCTGAATTCGATGGAGTGCAAACCGTATGGGCACCTGTAGGTGACTTTTTTAATAATGTAGGTAAAAGCCATCCCTATCAGATGTGGGAGCGCACGGTAAAGCCTGACGGTACTATGGTCTGTCGTTGGGTAATGCCGTTTAAGGGAAAAGCTGACCTGTACCTGGAAAACTATGGTAACGCAGAAGTAAAAGCAGCTATGACCGTCACCTCAGGCGAATACCGATGGGCGGACAACTCCATGCATTTCTATGCCACCTGGCGTATGGACGACCCCACGACTACCTTCCCACTCTATGACTGGAATTTTTTAGAAGCCAAAGGTAAAGGTGTTGTCGTAGGTGATGAATGGGCTGTACTCAATCCTATAGAAGGCTGGTGGGGTGAAGGCGATGAGAAGATTTACATAGACGATGACATCAGCAAAAACTTTCCCTCCCACTTTGGCACAGGCACGGAAGATTATTATGGCTGGGCAGGAGGAGTGGTCCCTACCTCAGCGGATGAATTTTCCAAACCCTTCCTGGGGAATATCATTGTAGCAGACCCTAACTCTAAAGGATACAATGTATGTACACGTACCCGTGTACTGGATGCCATTCCGTTTCAGCGCCAGGTAAAATTCGATATAGAGTCATCATGCGGTAAAAGAAGTAAGTCTCACTTTCTTCAATATGCCCAGACCACTTTCTGGTATGGAGAGCCCGGTGTCACACATAACCGTCAGCCATTACCCGGAAAGGCTGCGGCGAAGCTTCCCACAATTGCCGATTTGGAGAAGCTCATAACAGGGGCAACCAAAGAACTCTATGTGGTAGAGGGAGCATTGGAAGCAGAAATACTCAGGGCTTCAAATAAAAGTGCAGGTACATCATTTAAAAATGTATCTAAAGAAGAGTGGGATAAGATCAGGGGGAACCAGTGGAGCTGGGGAGAGATCAGCAGTGGCGCTTATACCGACATTACTTTCGATCAAGCCGGAAATTATGTTGAATATACTTTGACTGAGCAGTTTGAAAAATCGAAGCTGTTCTTAGGGGCTACCATAGACCGGAACGGAGGTATGTTTGATATCTACGTCAATGGAGAACTCAAAACCACTTACAACTTCTTTTCTGGGACTATTGGTATTACGTCACCCCCTGTGAACCTGGGAGAATGTGAGCCGGTAAATAATGCTTTCGCCATAAAAATTGTGGCCAGATCGAAGGAAGGTGAAACAAGCGCTCGAAAGCAGTCGTTAGGCCTGGATTTTTTCCTCGTCAAGAATAATTTCCTTAGGCGATAAAGTATTTGGTTATTTTTTGACAACCTGGCCTATTATGGCCGTGGGCCTCATGAGAACTATGACGACCGGAAAGCCAGTGCCTTCGTAGGTAGGTACTCTGGTAAAGTGGCCGGTCAGTACTTTAATTATGTTCGCCCCCAGGAAAACGGATACAAAACAGATGTACGGTGGTTTGAGCTGTGCAATCAAAACGGCATAGGGCTGCGGATAAGAGGAGACCCGTTACTGGGCTTTTCCACACTGCATAACCCCATGGAAGACTTTGACCAGGAAAACCACCAGGACTTCCGGCATACCAACGACATTGTTAAAAAAGATGGAGTTTTCATTCACACCGATCTACGCCAGGTGGGTGTGGGGGGCGATAACTCCTGGGGAGCACGACCTTATGAGCAATTTCAATTGCCCGTACAGGATTATGAATTTCGGTTTTCTATTAGGCCAGTCTTTTGATCATTGGGATACTAAGCTTTTACTTGTTTTCCAATACATCTCAAAAAACGGGACGATGGATTTATGACTGGTTGATAATTTATAGTTAAGTGTAGTTTTCAATTAAATAAAGATATCTACGCAGTAGATGTTCCGACTGTATGATACCGGTAAAAACTACAGGCCAGTAAGTCATGTTTTTGATACGATCTTCCTTGCTTTTTGAAACTAAGAGGTCTTTTTCACCTGATTTAATAGTAAAGCATATACTAGGTTCATGTTTTTTTAGTAAATTAAATCCTAATCCGAACACCTAGTTAAGTAGTAATAATAAATGATAAGTGATCCATATTATGATAAGTTTGTTTCAATATATCATACTTACTATGATGATCTTTACCGGTTAGGATTAAGATTATCGATGGATCCTGATATGACCAAAGATTGTATCCAGGAAGTATTCACATACTTTTGGGTGAAAAGGAATCGAATAAACGAGATTGTTAACATCAGATCTTATTTACTGAAGCATCTGAGCAGGGTGATCTACGCTGCCGTCAGGAAAGACCAGAAAAAGAGGAAGGTAGACCAACTTTTTGAGCTGCAAAATGAATTGGTCTTCAACCCGGAAAACAGGTTTTTGGAACGTCAGGAAGACTCACAGGATAGAAATAGGTTACTCAAGGCAGTCCGTTTATTATCAAAAAGGAAACAGCAGATCATCAGGCTTCGGTTCCTGGAAGGCTACGATTATGAAGAGATAGCCTCTATCACTTCCTTGAAAACCAGTACGGTTTACAATTTATCGCATCAAGCGTTAAAGGTGCTTAGAGATACATTTGTGATCAACTTTGTCCTCCTGGGACTCATACATATTTGCCTTATTGGGTGAGAAGTTTAAGCTTATTCAGATGTTTTCCTGGCCGTAGTTGGGCCAGGGATCATTATCGTAAAGTCCCGGTAAACATTTTATAACTTTTCGCATCATTACTTTAAAATGGCGATACGTCAAAGATTGAATGATCTTATAGCTAGATTGAGAATTTTACGCTGGTTTTTTTTGGAGAAATTAACAGACCAATCAAATAGTACGTCTACCTAAATCACTAAATGTTCAGGGTAAATACAAGCGACCAAAGTGATAGTATCAAGAGAAAGCCCAGGCCTGAACGCATTGATACCATTCCTGTTTTCCCTTTGTGGACCTTTTAGCTTCTTAGTGAACTTTGTGTAACAATGGATGCTACACATGTAATTAATAAAAAAATAAGGTATCACTAACTCGTATTTTGGCACGCAGGTATGAAACGTTGAAACCCTTAGAATCAAAACAACAGCTTAAGCTTATTTTTTAGTATTTCCCTATCCGGGGCATTACGGTGGTAATACATGTCCATTCCTTAATGCAAGTTATAAGTTTGGAATATACCTGTTGATCCATTAAAAATCTGCAGCTGACAACCATCGTATAACGCCTTATGGTGATGCCTATCCTTTCCCATATATAAAATTAGTAGCATTTTATACAACTATTTAAATGATTATTTTCAATTAACAAAAAACTTGAAAAATTTTTCCGTCAGAGTAGTTAAAAACTATCGTCACCTCCTACTGTATAAATAGACTTAGTTCAAAACTCAATGAAAAAAGAGTACAGCAATTACAGTGCAGATGATTTCCTGGATGATCCATCTTTTCGATCGTTTGTTTACAAGGAAAATGTTGCAGATATCCACTTCTGGAATGATTGGATTCGGTCCCATCCTGACAAAATAAGTGAAATAGAGGAAGCCATATACCTCCTTAGAAACATCTACGCAAATGACCAGCGATCACTGGATAAGGAAGAACGTGAAAAAGAGTTGGTAAAAACCTTTAGCCGGATCAAAGAAGATCGCCAGGCGCTGTGGTATTCTTGGCAACGAATTGCAGCGGCGATTGCCCTCATCCTAATTCCTTTAGGCTTATTTTATTGGAATAAAGTAAGTCAAATTGAAGAAGTTCCGTTCGGGCAAGTTGAATGGGTTGAAAAGACGGCCCCTTACGGTCAAAAGTTAACTACTATGCTAAGTGATGGTTCGGTCATTAAACTGAATTCCGGGAGCAAGATGAGATTCCCAAAGGAGTTTTCAGCTTCTTCCAGGGAGGTTTACCTGGAAGGTGAGGCTTTTTTTGAAGTGAAAAGGGACACTTCCAGGAGGTTTTTGATACACACACGGGGGATGCTTACCACGGTATTGGGGACTTCATTTAATATCAGGGCATATCCAGGAGATAAGACGGCGGCTGTGGCCGTAGCCACCGGTAAAGTGTTGGTACAGGGCGAGGGTCGCCAGGGAAATTTCAAAGAAAACATGACCTTGAATGCCAACGAGATGGCTAAGTATGATCGGTCGAACTTAAATTTATTGAAATCAAATAGTGTTGGCGCTGAATTTAGCTGGACAGAAGGTATCCTTTACTTTGATAAAACCCCTGTACCTGGATTGATAAAGACATTGGAACGCTGGTATGGCAAGCCAATACGTGTTGATAATGAGGAATTTAAGGATAAAACATATTCCGGGGTCTTTGAGAATGAATCGCTTAAGAACGTGTTGGAAGGAATAAAATTCGAGGCAGACATTAATTATGAGATAAACGAAAACGAAGTGTTAATTTATTAATCAAACTATGCCTATGGAGAAAAAATATTAGAAAAAACAATCTGTATCATTTGGATACAAGATCATTCATTTCCCCGGAAAGCCTGAGACTTCGAACCCTACAAGCTTTTCCGGGGGACATGAACGCATTTGATGAAAATCAAAATCAATTGTTCACCAAAAACATGTCAAAAATATGAAATCAGGTCTACTTAGACAATTGGTAGAAATGTCTAAAATTCTACTATATAGTTTTATTATACAGTGTATTGCCTATAATTTCTTGCTTGCCAATGTAGGTATGACACAGAAATTAAGCGAGGTATTTCTATCCGTTGATCTTGAAAATACGTCGCTGGAAAAAACCTTCTCAAAAATAGAAAGGCTAACGGAATTTAAATTTTTATATAGTGATGGTTCCATTGACCTTGAGCGTAATATAAACCTGGAGATTTACGAAAATATCTCGCTTGAGGAACTTCTCATTACGATAGCCCGGGTAAACAAGCTCCGTTTCAAGCGGATCAATAATACCATTATTGTTGACCCCTTGAAAAAGGCGGACAGGAAGAAAGGCATGGTTATTGAAACTATTGAAAAAACGATTGAGGGCCGGGTGGTGGATGAGAACGGCGAGGGCCTTCCCGGCGTCAGCGTGCTGATCAAGGGAACTACACAGGGTACCGTCACCGATATCAATGGGAATTATACCTTAACCGTTCCCGATGATGCGACTACCTTGGTGTTTTCCTACGTAGGCTATGTCCAGGAAGAGGAAGTGATAGCCGGGAGAGAGATCATTAACCTTCAACTAGTGCCGGACATTTCCACTCTTGCCGAGGTGGTTGTAATTGGATATGGAACGGTAAGAAAATCAGATTTGACAGGCTCCGTCGCCTCCGTGTCCAGCGAGGAGATCACCCAGTTTCCCACGGTGCGGTTAGATGAGGCACTGCAGGGTCGGGCTGCCGGGTTGCAGATTACATCCACCGGGTCCGAGATTGGCGGCGGAACGACTATCCGTATCAGGGGAAGCAATTCATTGAACAGCGACAATGAGCCATTATTCGTCATCGATGGCTTTATCGGGGGCGGGGATCTGAACTCCATCAACACCAGCGACATTGAGTCCATTGAAGTGTTAAAGGACGCCTCTGCCACAGCCATCTACGGTGCACGGGGCTCCAACGGCGTTATCCTCATCACCACCAAGAGGGGGAAGGAAGGACAAAAAACACGGCTTACTTATGACAGCTTCTTATCCATACAAAGCCCCATCAATAGGCCAACATTGCCAAGCGGACCGGAATATGCGCAAATTATCAATGAGGCTGTTGAATTTTTTAATCCTGATAACCCGATATACGACCCCCTGTTGGATCCCAATACCGTGGACATCAATAGTCTTCCTACCACAGATTGGTGGGACGAGATGAGCCGGAACGCGGTATTGACAAGCCATACGCTGTCCGTGGGCGGGAGTACCGAGACCACTTCCTACTACTTTTCCGGGAATTATTTTAGTCAAGAAGGGCTCTACGAGGACAACGAACTGGAACGCTACCAATTTAGGGTCAACTTGGACCAGCAGGTAACCGATTGGCTAAAAATGGGCTTTTCCTCCCAAATAAGCAGGATCTATATCGATGAAATCGGTTCTTCGAACTATTTGTTTAACCCCACCGTTCCGGTATTCGATGAGGACGGTAACTATGCCCTGAACAACCTATTAGGCGCACAGGAAACGGATAACCCGGTGGCGGAACAGGACCAGGTCATCCGTGAACAATTTAGGACAAGGATACTGGGCATGACTTATCTTGAAGCGGAACTGTTCAAGGGACTCAAATACAGGCTCCAGGCCGGGGTGGACATGCAGAACACCAAAAGGGGATTTTATAGCCCCAACGTGCTTACGGAAGAACCCAACAATGGAACAGCCGAGATCACGACCCGGGACAACCTTAGCGTACTGATAGAGAATACGCTGAGCTATACCAGGGAAATCGGGGACGATCGTTTGGACCTGGTGGCAGGATATACCCGGCAGACCCGTACTTTCGAGGGGTTTGACGCCAGGGCCTTTGATTTTGTGACCAATAATACCGGTTATGATAACCTGGACGGCGGGGCCGTACAGAACCGGATACGGTCCGATAAAGAGGAAGATGGCCTGGAATCCTGGCTGCTTAGGAGCAATTATTCCCTAGACGATGAATTCTTGTTCACCTTTTCGGCCCGGGCGGATGCGGCTTCCCAGTTTGCCGAGGGCAACAAATGGGCCTTTTTCCCTTCGGGTGCCTTGGCTTGGAAAGCGGACAAGTATTTGTCATCATCCCAAATATTGCCCAGGGCCAAGTTGCGCGCCAGTTATGGTGAGGTCGGGAATATCGGTATCGGGCGGTATTCTTCCCTGGCCCGTGTCCGGAATAGAACGTATATCCTGGGCCCCAATCAGGATCAGGCAATTGGATTCGAGCAAAACAGCCTGCCCAATCCCGATCTGAAATGGGAGACCACCTCACAATTTAACATTGGGGCCGACCTGGGCTTTTTTGACAATCGCTTGAACCTTACAGTGGATTACTACCAGAAGACTACCAATGATCTGATTGCAGCGGTGCCGGTTCCCAGCAGTTCTGGAACAAATTCCTTTTTATTGAATTTGGGCTCTATGAAAAACACGGGCTGGGAAGTGAACATTTCATCCACCAACATCAGTACGCCCGACTTTAAATGGACTACCGATTTTAACATCAACACCAACAAAAACGAAGTGGTAGAGATTGCGGCCGAGGAAGGATTCGTATTGGTGAACGGGGCCTTTGCAGGCCTTGGGGGCGGGGATAACTTCGCAGGCATTATCCAGGAAGGAAAACCTATAGGCTCATTCTATGGACATGTGCAGGATGGGTTATGGAACACACAAGAGGAAATTGATGCCTTTCCTGGTAATAGTTTGGATTTGAAACAATTGGGAGGCCCCCGATGGGTGGATATCGACGGGGATGGGGACGTGGATTTGGATGACCGTCAGATCATCGGCGATCCCAATCCCGATTTCTTTGGCGGGATTACCAATACCTTCACCTATAAACGATTTGACCTTAGTGCCTTTTTACAATACAATGTGGGGGGCGATATCCTGAACTATTTGCCCAGGAACGGGCATATCCTTAGGGGCGTACCATGGACCGATCGATCGTACCGGGACAGATGGACATTCGAAAACAGGGATAGCAACATCCCCAGGTCGGGAACCGTGGGCAATGCCATTGCTTATGCAGCGACCACGGAATGGATCGAGGATGGCAGCTTTTTGAGGTTAAGGAACATAACGCTTGGCTACAATATGCCTGTTGACAAAATCAGGTATATCTCCTCTGTCCGGATGTATTTTACGGCCACCAATCTGTTCACCATCACCAACTACACCGGCTTTGACCCCGATGTTAATAGCACTACGGGATCGAGTAATCCAGGGCCCTTCGCGCCGGCAAATATTACCCGGGGATACGACAACAACAGAAATCCGGCTATCCGCAACTTCACACTGGGAATAAATGTACAGCTATGAAACAAAAAAATCCAATAACCAAGAAAATGATTAAAATTGAGATAATGCAAAGAATCGCCTTGTCAGTTCTTGGTGGGATGCTGTTGATGAATCTTTCGTGCAGCGATATCTTGACAGAAGATCCACCAAGTTTTGTGACCGTTGAAAACTTTTTTCAGAATGAAGCGGATGCCAGGGCGGCAGTGATTGCCATATACACTCATTTGCACCCAAGACCGGACCAGTTTCTACCCGGCATATGGGGCACTGATGTAGCTTTTGACCGAAGACCCAATGAAATAGCAAACTACAACGCACCTTGGACCCCTATAGGATTTACTTCGCAAATGTGGAATGAAAGTTGGCTGGGGATTGCTGCGGCAAACTCCGCGATCGTCAACATCCCTAATGTGCCAGAAGATCAATCTGTTTTAGATGCCTTGATCGGGGAGGCCAGGTTCCTCAGGGCGTATTACTACTTTTACCTGGCCCAGTATTTTGGCGACGTTCCGATTATTTTGGAACCGGCCACTTCGTTGGATGAAATATTTGCCGGGCAGGTACGCCAGCCCATTGACGATGTGTACAACAATGTCATTCTGCCCGATCTGATGGCTGCGGTCGGTTCCCTTCCCAGCACTTATGGTGATGTAGACAGGGGGCGGGCCACCGTGGATGCGGCCAATGGCTTTTTGGCCAAGGTATATGCGGTACGGCAGCAATGGGCCAATGTGATTACGGCCACGGACGTCGTGATCTCAGGGGGGCGGTATGACCTGGTTGCCGATTATGCGGATCTATGGCGGGGGTCGGCCGGGGAATTCCAATTGTACCCCAATAAGAACGGGCAACCCGTTGAGGAGAAAATCTTTGACGTGCAGTACAAAACGAATGTCAGGGGAGCCCAGACCCATACCCAGTTTGGCGATCTCGCATCCATTGGCGATTGGACCCCTGCCGAGGCGGGCTGGAGCAATGTACTGCCCACCCTTGATTGGTTCAACAGCTTCGATCCCGCCGATGAGCGGTTGGAAAAGAGCTTTTACCTGGTCAATGGCAGCAATGGTGGCCCTACATGGAATTTTGGGCGCGAACTGGGCCCAGATGGGGAACCCAATACCGATGACGACGAACCAAGACCCTATATCACAAAATACCTGGATCCTGGGGTGCCGCAGGTAAGGAACAATGGTAATGTCAACATCAACCTGCTACGTTATGCTGATGTGCTGTTGTTAAGGGCGGAGGCCGAAAATGAACTGAACGGTCCGGGTGGTGCCTATCCCTATATCAATGCCGTAAGGGAAAGGGCTGGCTTGCCCGGGCTTTCCGGTTTGGATCAAGCTTCGTTCAGGGAGGCCATTATCGATGAAAGGGCTTGGGAACTGGGCATGGAAGGCCACCGTCGTTGGGATCTCTTGCGATGGGGAATATTGGGTGAAAAAATCAATGGGATTTCAGAAGATCCGGATTACTTGTCCTATATCCAACAATTAGGATTCCAGCCCCAATACGTGCTGTTTCCCATACCCCAGGATGCAATAGATAATTCGCGGGGCAACCTGGAGCAAAATGATGGATACTTAAATTAATATTGGATAATACTATTTTCACCTTCTGATGAGTATAGTTTTGGGTTAGGTAGCTTCACTAGCAATCCAGGAAATTGAAAAATTCCCTGGATTGCTAGTGAAAAAGTAGACATTAGGTTTTGGACAAGTAGTGGACTTCCAAGAAGGACATCAGTGTCGTTGAATTGCTTATATAGGCAAATTCCCTAAAAACCTTTATCAAACTCTTTTGGAGTTTTATGGATATAGAGTGTGTTTACAATGCAGTATCGATTATAGATGGACAGATTTAGAGTTCTTGTATTGGGTCTTCTAGCAATACTAATGCTCCGTTGTGGCCAGGATGAGTCCAACAAGTCGCTGGAGCAAGACCAACAGGGTAAAAACCAGCCCTTGTTTGTCCGGGCATCTTCCGAGCAATCAAAGATCCGGTTCAAAAATGCCCTCCCGGAAAGCACCTATATGAACGGCCTGTTCTATGAGTATTATTACAATGGCAGCGGTGTAGCCGCAGGGGATTTTGATAACAATGGGTTTGACGACATCTATTTTGTCGCTACCATGGGCGACAACCAATTATATTTAAACAACAAGGACAATTCCTTTAAGGATGTCACGCCTCTTGCCAATATAAAAGGAAAGGCTCCGTTCCAAACCGGGGTCACCACGTTAGATATCAATAATGACGGGTGGCTGGATATCTACATATGCGCCTCGGGCCGTATCGAAAATCCCGAAAGGAGAAAAAATGAACTGTACCTGAACCTTGGCACGGATAAAGGAGGGATTCCCCATTTTAGGGAAGCCGCCAAAGACTACAATTTGGACCTTTCCCATTTTTCCACCCAAGCCTCCTTTTTTGATTATGACAGGGACGGGGACCTGGACATGTTCCTGATCAACCATGAGATCGATGTACAGGGAAAGGAGCAGGTTGCCCATTATTCATCAATTAAAGGTGGCTTTACCGGTGAAAAACTGTTCCGCAATGATGATGGCAAGTACAGGGATGTTACCGATGAAATGGGCATCGTCGATAACAAACTCAGTTTTGGCCTGGGCCTGGCCATTGGCGACATCAACAATGATGGCTGGCCCGATGTATACGTAAGCCATGATTTTTTTGGCAAGGACCATTGCTATATCAACCAAAACGGCAAGTCTTTTAAAGAGTCCTCGGTCAAGGCCATGAACCATGTGCCCAACTTCTCCATGGGCAACGATATGGCCGATTTCAACAATGACGGTTGGATGGACATTATTGCCGTGGATATGATGTCCGAAGACAATTATAGCATTAAGACCAGTATGAGTTCGATGCAGCCTGGGACCTTCCATGAACTGGTAGATATGGGACAGCACCACCAATATATGTTCAACGCCCTACAGATGAACCATGGTACCGATGGTTGGGGAATCCCAAGGTTTTCCGACATTGCCCAGTTCTCTGGAACCTCGAGCACGGACTGGAGCTGGGGGCCCCTGTTCTTTGACATGGACAATGACGGTTATCAAGATCTCTTTGTCTCTAACGGGATCAAACGCGATTTTCGTAACAACGATTTTGTAAATTATATGGAAGGCCTAAGAAGGGAAATGGACAGTATCGGACATTTAGACGAACAGCTATATGTTCAAAAGGTCATGGGAAAAATCCCAACGAGATACAAGCCCAATTACTTTTTCAGGAACCTGGATGGTATGCAGTTCAAAAAGATGAACGGTACCTGGGATGGGGGAGAGCTTACGTGTTCCAACGGGGCGGCGTATGCCGACTTTGACAATGATGGGGATTTGGATTTGGTGGTAAACAATACGGACAGCATTTCATACATACAATGGAACCAAACCGAAAAACATCCACTGAACCGTTTTTTGAAAATCAAACTGGAGGGAAGCGAAAAAAACAAACTGGGCATCGGGGCAAAAGTAATAGTCAAAAATGGGTCCCAACTACAAGTGAGGGAGCATTATCTTACCCGCGGGTTCCAGTCCTCCATGGCGCCCGGACTGTATTTTGGACTTGGGAAAACAGAGAACATCGACGAAATGGCCGTGGTTTGGCCGGATGGCAAATCCCAAATACTTCAAAACATAAAACCGGACCAAACATTGGCCTTAAAACATTCCGAGGCCAAAAGTGGGCGACCGATCCAAGAACCTTCCCAAAAAATGTTCACGGATATCACCGATAGGACCCTGCGATTTATGCATAAGGAGAACCAGTACGATGATTTTGAAAAGGAAAGCCTGTTGCCCCATAAGATGTCACAACAGGGGCCGGCGTTCGCTGTTGGTGACATCAATGCCGATGGCCTGGACGACTTTTACCTGGGTGGTGCCCTTGGCCAATCCGGCAACCTGTTTTTGCAAAATCCGGACGGCTCCTTTTCCCCACAAAAACAACAAACCTTTGCACGCGACAAGGGTTACGAAGATGTCGGGGCGGCTTTTTTTGATGCCGACAGCGATGGGGATATGGATCTTTATGTGGTCAGCGGGGGCAACGAACGGGAAGAAAACTCCAGCTACTATCAAGATCGGTTTTATGAAAATAGAAAAGGCGCTTTTTTCAAAAAAAAGGGAGTAATTCCAGGTTCTTTTTCAAGTGGTTCCTGTGTAAGGCCATACGATTATGACAACGATGGGGATATGGATCTTTTTATCGGAGGACGGCAGGTCCCTGGCAAGTATCCCCTGCCTGCATCAAGTCACCTTTTAGAGAACCAAAGCCCAAATGGGGACATTCGGTTTGTGGATGTTTCCGATGAGTTAATTCCTGAACTCGATGGACTCGGTATGGTGACCGATGCCGTATGGGCCGATATCGACGGCGATGGCCTGGCCGATTTGACCATTGTCGGCGAATGGATGGGCATCCAACTGTTCAAAAACACAAAAAATGGCTTTATCAACCTGTCCCGGTCTCATAACCTGGAACAGGAAGTGGGCTGGTGGAACAGCATTGTTGCCGCCGATTTTGACCGGGATGGTGATATGGATATGGTCTGCGGCAACCTGGGCCAGAACTATAAGTACAAAGCTGATAAAGAGGAAACCTTTGACGTGTACGCAAAGGATTTTGACCGGTCGGGCAACCTGGATATCGTTCTGGGGTATTACAATGAAGGGGATTTGTTCCCTCTAAGGGGGCGTGAATGCTCCTCCAACCAAATGCCCTTTATCAAAAAGAAGTTCGAATCCTACGATGCCTTTGGCAAGGCCACCTTGGGCGAAGTCTATGGAGAGGAGAACCTGGATAGCTCAATACACTATAAAGCCAACAATTTTTCAAATATGTATTTTGAAAATAGGGGTGGGAAATTTATCGGGCACCCCTTGCCTGCCATGGCACAGTTGTCTTCTATCAATGCACTTTTACCCTTTGATTATGATGGGGATGGAATCTTGGATATTTTGACAGCGGGGAACCTCTATGGCTCGGAAGTGGAGACCCCAAGGAGCGATGCCAGTTTCGGACTGCTCCTTAAAGGAGATGGAAAAAGTTCAATGCCCTTTGTGCCCATCCCCGCCACGCAAAGTGGGATTTTGGTGGATGGCGAAGTAAAGCATATTGGACTGTTAAGCGGAGCCAACGGCAATGACAAAATAATCTTTGTACGCAACAATGAGGCACTGCGGTTTCATGCCAGCTCGAATTTAAATTCACCCAAAAGATAAGGATGCCAATAAAGGGAATACCCAACCTGGTCAATAAAGGCTACGGTTTATTTTTTGACAGTAAATGGAACCGTAAAAGTGAACATGAAAAAGTATTGGTACAACCATCTAATTTAAAAGAGATGCGATTAAAAATTGGAATGTTATTGGCACTGGTAGTATGGGCTCCCATTTCAACCGCCCAGGAAAAGGAGAGTTTTGCCGACCAGTGGGAATACGTCGGGACAGCGGTCGAAGAACCCGGCTACACCATTTGGGGAACCTCACCTATTTGGGGCGATGATGGAAAGGTACACCTTTTTGCCGCCCGTTGGCCCTGCGAGCTTAGGGTGGACCCGGGATGGCGCACACACAGCGAAATCGCCCATTATGTTGGTGATTCACCTGGAGGTCCTTTTGTTTTTTCCGATCTTGCGATGAAGGGAGACATAGAAGCCGATCAAGAAAGGAAAGCCCATCCGGATCGGGTAATTGACAAAACAGAATCGGCAAAGGGCTATGCCCCGCACAATCCGACCATCCATAAGGTAGGTGACAAATATGCCCTGTTCTTTATCGCCAATAATGGCATTAAGGAACACCCCTCAAATCAGTATATCTGTTTGGCTATTTCAGAGAGTTTATATGGCCCCTGGACAAAAGTAGGTCATGATGGAGTAGTTTTAAGGACACCAAAAAACAAGGATTATTGGAATTACAACGCTAGCAACGGAGTAAATAATCCAGCTTTGTTGCAACATCCCAATGGGGGCTATTTTCTTTATTTCAAATCAGAGAAAGCGAGGATGGGGGTGGCCATTGCCGAAAATCTCGAAGGCCCTTATGTGCAAATGCCATTTCCCGTAACCGCAAACGACCGTAACATTGAAGATGGATACGCCTTTATGTACAAGGGTAAGTTTGCTCTGCTCACAACCGATAACTTCGGTATGATCCAACCCGGGGCGGGCTTGCTATGGACTTCGGAAGACGGAATACTTTTCAACACCTACGAAAAAGGCTTCCACCGTATCAATCAATATGTGGATATTGATATGGATAAGGTAGCTGTCCACTATGGTAACCAACATTTTGGGCATGCCAAATTTGAACGCCCCCAGGTGCTGCTGAAAGATGGGGTTCCCCAATACCTTTATACACCATCGGGCATCAACATCCGGGGTGATGATTGTACAGTGAGTCATGTCCTTAGGCTAAAGAACCTTCCTCCCTCCAAGAAAAGGTAATTCCCAAAACGAAACCAAACTTGTTAACCAAAAACGATATGAAAATTAGATCATTGGCATGGATGGACGTATCTGTCTTGATAGGCATGTCCTGTGCACAAGAAAATGGAGAAAAAGAACCGATGCCCTGGCAAGAAATGCACCATGACGTTCCGCCAGGGGTAACCACCCGTTGGATAAGCCCCGAAAACCCCACCGGTGAGAAAGACAAGGCGAGGTCAAGATTTATCTGGATGGGAATAAAGACTATGCAAGCCTGGTACAGACGGGCATCGAAGACTACATTGGAAGTGGTGACGGGCAAGGGTTTTACTCAAATAGATACGGGAGGGGAAGCATGGACAACCATAATCAGATTCCAAACAAAATGAAACATTTTACAAAGTCGTTGACTTTTTTTCTTCTTCTAACGGCATTTCACCTTAACGCCCAAGAGATCAAGGAACAATCTTGGGAAGAAATATCAAAAGGCTATACGGTGCCCGACTGGTTCAAAGATGCCAAATTCGGCATATTTACCCACTGGGGACCACAAACACAACCCGACAGTGGAGGGGGGTGGTATGCCCGTCACATGTACATGCGGGATATAGGTAGGGAAGCATGGGGCAGAAATGCTTACCCATATCATGTGAAAACCTATGGCCACCCTTCAGAAAAAGGATTTAAAGACGTAATACATACATGGAAAGCCGAAAAGCTGGATACTGATGCGTTGGTCGCTTTTTTCAAGGAGATAGGCGCCAAATATTATGTAGCTATGGCTAACCATCACGACCACTTTGACAACTTTGCCTCCACACATCACCCCTGGAACTCGGTCAACGTAGGGCCTAAGCGTGATATCATTGGAGAATTTGTTAAATCCGCTAAAAAGTATGATCTGCCGGTAGGAGCAAGCGTTCATGATGATCGATTCATGCGCTGGTGGCTGCCAGCCTTTGGCGCTGACCAGGCCGGTCCTAAAAAAGGCGTACCTTACGACGGGCACATGACTCTTGAAGATGGAAGAGGCAAGTGGTGGGAAGGATTGGATCCTGCCCTGTTGTATGGCCTTCCCCCGAAAAAAAGGACACCTGGATGGGAAACCTGGGTGAAGGAAAATTGGGTGGCCCGCCACACGGAGTTGGTGGATAAGTACAACCTTGATATGCTATGGTTTGATGGATATGATTTCCCCTACGGTGAATACGGCAAGCAGGTCTGTGCCCATCTCTTCAGCAGGAGCCTGCAGGAAAATGGAAAAATAGAGGCAGTCATTACAAACAAGGCCAATGATCCGGGGATTGTTTATGATGTGGAACGCGGAGTCGCCAACGAAATAAAAGATAAAACATGGCAGGGTACCATCACCTTTACCAGCTGGTTCTATAAAAAAGATAACCCAAGAAGGCACAATGAGAGAACGATACTAGAGGTTTTAGTAGATGCTGTAAGCAAAAATGGCAATTTATTGGTAAGTGTAGAACTTTATCCGGATGGAATGATTGTAAAAGATCAGAAAGAAATAATGGAGAAAGTAGGGAACTGGTTAAAAGTTAATGGAGAAGCCATTTATGCAACGCGCCCTTGGGAAGTATATGGGGACGGGTCTAGCATACAAGGAAAGAAGCCATTTGAAGATCGAGTATTTAGTGAGGTGAGTGAAGAGGGGCAGGAGATAGCCAAAAAAGGAGAACAAATGAACGAAAGAACCATTCATGCTGAACCCTATGAATCCAACGAAGTTCGTTTCACAACAAAAGGAGATATTTTGTACATGATAGCGTTAAATCCAAAACCTGGAGAACTTATTGTTCCATCATTGGGAATTGGAGCGCAAACCAGTCCTGGAAAAATAAAGTCCATCTATATGATCAGCACTTCTCAAAAAATCAAATTCAAGCAGAAAAAGGATTTTTTAGAATTAATTATTCCTGGTGAAGTTCCTGGTAAATACCCCGTTGCCTTTAGGATAAACGGAGCGTTGTGAAGGTGGTAGCCAAAAATAACTTTCTAAGGCATTGGCGCCACAAACGAAATTTTACAGAAATGAAAAAAGTATATAATCCATCACTCTAACAATATTTGCAATAAGCAGTATGATTCTCAATTTGCCTTGTATAAACAGCACCAATGGTTGGTCGCGAAAAAGAAAACCGAACCATCATGCCCATCAGTATTTAGGCTATACCTGCCTCAGCCGGGAGTAATGGAACTTAAGATACTTGATTTGTTAGGTGAGGAGATTTACTCGGAAAGCCTTCCTGTCCGTGCAAAGCTCACAGATCTCACATGGAATGGACATTTAATTTCCCCTAGGGGGATCTTCTTTTGTCACATCATCACAGGGAATGATAAAATTACGAGAAAGGTAGTGAAACCATGAACCCGTCAAAAAGCCAATAGAGTATCGGGGTTAGAAAAATGAAAGGTGGTCTCATAAATTGGGTCCTCCTAACTTTAGAAAAAGATTTAGGATGATAAATGCTCTTGGCCATCGTCTTAGGATTCCTGGCGGTGGCCATCAATAATATCTAGTGTCGTGTCATACCTCAACTGACGTGTAGGATTAAACAATGAACTCTATTTGCCAAGTTGGGAAGTTCTCGACAAGTTAGCAATAGGCAAAGT
>JANQLQ010000223.1 GCA_028280565.1 Fulvivirga sp. | reverse complement strand
TTTCCCCTCGAAACGCGCTATCCCACCCCTATGGCCTGCTTACCCACATGCCTCAAATGTGCCGCGCTGTTCCTGGATGTCTCCCCTCCACACGCCATTTGAGTTTTCAATGGTGCCCTCTGCGGTTAAGAGTTAACCTATGAATTGCTAAATGCTGGGATGACAGCTTTATGATTTTAGTGGTCAGCCGGCAGCCATGATGCCTAGGCCTATGGCTATCCCGGCCAAGCCAGAAACGATGTAGCCCTTCCATTGCTGCCACCTCACTTTTTTGATCTGCTTTTTCAGCAGTTTGTTTTGTTCCTTAAGGGCTTGTATCTCGTTGTTGAACTTGACATTAGTTTCTTCAAAATCACTATTGGTCTCCTCGAGTTCTTCGGAGATACCCGTGAGGTTTTCGATCTCCTCGCCGATCTTGCCCAACGAGGCGGCACCGGAGTCGTTATTAGCCACCAGTCGTTCTAGTTTGGCTTGGGAGGCCTGTAAGGCGTTGATCAGCCGTTTGTTCTCGCCGATGAGCCTGCGGTAACTTCTTCGGAGGGAATCGTATACCAGCCGGTTATTGTCTAGCTTCGTAGTGATCTCTTTGCTGAAAATAGTAGCGTACTCTGCGTGGATCAGCACGGTGTCGCCTGCGTATACGGTCTCCACCTGGCTGTCCGGCTGAAATTCTTTCTTGGACTGTGTGTAGGCATGCAGGCTAATGACTAAGGAAAAAATAAATACTCCTATGCTTTTCATAGTTCAACAAGTTTAAGGGGTGTTTTCAGCGCTTCTCCAATCAAAAAAATCGAAATCTTGCCCCGTAGTATCGATGGTATGAATGATGTCCGTGATCTTTGTTTTTAAAGAGTCCAATAGGGCCCGGTTTTCATGGTTCAAGCTTTCCAATTGCTTCTTTAAGGAATCTAGGTCATAGGTGCTTTGATCCAGTGCTTGTTTGATGGCCTGGTACTTGCCCAAGGTCTCATCGTAGCTTTGCTGTAAGGCTACGAAGTTTTGGGTCAATACTTCGTAGTTATGTTGGATCTCCTTCAGGCGCCGGATCTCGTTATTTTGGAATAGGCTAAAGGCGCTGATGGCTACCGCGATCAGCAGGAGAATAAGTATGGGTCTTTTGTCTTTTAAATGAATGAGCTTTTTAAGCATAATACAGGTTGTTGTGGTTTTCTCGTCCTGGATAGTTCGTTTTCGTTATGCGTGTAGCAAACGCACTTCTCGATTAATCCTCGATGCAAACGAGGGTTAATAGTTTTTGACCGGGTAGAAATTTTTTGATGTAAAATTGGTCTTTTCCGTGGGATTATAATTCATATTTACTGTATTTCTCGGTGAAGGTGATGCGGTGATCGATACCATTGAGCCCGCCGTTGATCTTGCGTGTCAGTTTTTTGATCGTTTCTCTTGAAAAACCCACTTCGCAGATGGGCCAAAGGTACTTTTTGTCAAGGAAGAAAAGAGCGCTGGTCAAGGAATACTGCTCCGCCACCGCTGATGGGTCGGTCTATATGCCGGGATCATTAGCGTATTGGGAAAAGGCCTTGTAATGGTTCTTTCCGGTCAACTGGAGGGCGCCTCACCCGTGGTACTTCCACCTGTCGCCGGACCCTTCCGGCCCGTTCTCCCCCCGGCAGTCATAGATGCCTCCCCTCCATACGCCACTTGAATTTTTAATGATGTCCTCCTAAAGTCGGCCGTTGGCAAGGGAGCAATCGAAAATCCCTTGTTTTTTTGCCTACTGCTGGCTGATCAATACTGGAACATAGCTCATCCTGTACGCGGTACGTCATTGAGGCTTAACATAACACAAGGGGTTTCGTTGAGTAAGGAAGTCTTCTTTTTGAGGCCCACTTAAATAATAAGCCTACTGATCCTTACCAACAAAAGTTTATATTGCTTAAAACCTCGATGACATGATCAGAAAATATTTTACTTTTTGCCTTCTCGGGCTCATGGCTTGCCAAGGTCCTGCCTATGACGTAATAATTAGGAATGGCACGGTCTACGACGGTTCCGGGGCTGCTCCTTTCCAAGGCGATATTGGTATCGTAGCAGATACTATTGCCTTTATGGGCGATCTTTCCAATGAAAAAGGCAGGTCAGAGCTCGATGCCCAAGGTATGGCCGTTTCGCCCGGGTTTATCAATATGCTGAGCTGGGCTAATATATCACTGATAGCCGATGGACGATCTCAAAGTGATATTCGGCAAGGAGTGACCCTTGAAGTACTGGGGGAAGGACGATCCATGGGGCCTTGGAACGAAGAAATGAAAAAACAAAACCGGGAAAATCAAGGGGACATCCGTTACGACATTGAATGGACAACATTAGGAGAATACTTACAGTACATGGAAGATCGTGGAGTATCTACCAACCTCGCCTCTTTTGTAGGGAATGGCACCTTACGCCAGCACGTGATCGGCTATGATAACCGGGTGGCTACCGGGGAGGAGCTAGAAGAGATGAAGAAGTTGCTGGAAGTGGCCATGAAAGAAGGGGCTGTCGGTATCTCTTCTGCACTATTATATGCTCCCAGTCGCTATGCCGATACGCGCGAATTGATCGAACTTGCTAAAGTAGCGGCTCAATACGATGGGCTCTATGTTTCCCATATCCGGAGTGAGGGGGACGAGTTGTTTGAGTCTGTCGATGAACTTATCACCATCAGCCGGGAGGCAGGTATCCCTGCGGAGATCTACCATCTCAAGGCATCAGGAGAAAAGAACTGGTGGAAAATGGATTCTGTTTTTCAAATGATCGAAGCCGCCCGTGCCGAGGGTTTGAAGATCACAGCGGATATGTACACTTATCCTGCTAGTTCCACCGGCCTTCATGTGCAGCTCCCGGATTGGGTTAGGGAAGGTGGGGTAGAGGCCACAATAGAAAGGCTGGCCGACCCTGGCCTAAGAGAAAAAATATTAAATGAAATCCAATTTGAACATGCTCCCGACAAGATATTACTTGTTGGTTTTAAAAATCCAGCTTTTAGAATACACTTAGGCAAGCGCTTATCTGAATTGGCGGTAGAGTTGGATAAATCCCCAGCAGAGACCATGATCGATCTTATTGTAGAAGACGACAGCCGCATACAAGTGGTTTATTTTTCCATGGCAGAAGAGAACATCCATAAAAAGATCCGGCAGCCTTGGATGAGTTTTTGCTCTGACGCAGGCAGCTATTCTGCGGAGGGGATCTTTTTAAAGCAAAGTACTCACCCAAGGGCCTATGGGTCGTTTGCCCGTGTACTAGGCAAATATTGCCGGGATATGCAACTTTACACATTACAGGAAGGGATACGCAGGCTCACCTCCCTGCCGGCAGAAAACCTCAAGCTCAAAAAAAGAGGCAAGCTGGCGCCGGGGTACTTTGCCGATGTGGTCGTGTTTGACCCGGCTACGGTGAAAGACAATGCCACTTTCGAGGATCCTCACCAGTATGCAGAAGGTGTTATCCATGTTTTCGTGAACGGGGTGCAAGTATTACAAGACGGGGAGCACACGGGGATGAAGCCCGGGAGGTTTGTGAGAGGTCCGGGGTATGAGCCTGTTGTCCAGTAGGTTATAAATGGCATTGATCTGGACGGACTGATCTGCACATGTATTGTGTGTTGCAGTTTGTTCATTTAGCTCACAGGTTAGGAGACCTTGTAGGCAGGTTGGTAGGCTGTGATGCTTAATTTCAAACAGGCAGATATTTGCAAATTAGGTTGTTCGAGTATGCCATTTATTTCAAAAAACACATGTTAAAGCTTCAACTCAAGCTAAAAACAATTTACGAGAAAGTCGAAAAAATCTCATTAGCCTAAATTTTCTTATCGTATCAACTACAACAAGTTTCAAAGAGTGTAATATTGGTGCAGCCCTCTGAACTACTGCTTTGATAGGGTGTCAAGGCTGTGAATAATTTGAAGCTAGTTAGAGTAGCTCACTAGGATGGTTTTTTTGTAATTATAAGGTTTTAATAATGAACTATTATTTCACTGTATCATTAAAACATGATAAAAATCATATTTCTTTTTTTAAATAAATGGATATCTGAATGTAATATTTTTAATAAAAAATGACTTTTTAAATACCCGAAAGTCCTATTTAGGGACCTATTCCTAAAATCGCCTTATCGTTTACAGGAAAGTGACCATGTGATTTTGAATATGTTTTCGACTTTTGGAATTCTTTACATTTAAATACCTTTCGCTTGTATATTAAACTGGTTTGTAAAAAGAAATCAATATTGTTTCATGGCTTCTAAGTTGACAGGGACTTTGTCCCTGCAATAGATTAGTTCCTTTATCGATCAGAATATAGATACAAAACTAATGTTTTAAGCAAGTACCTAGAAAGGAAGTGATACCCGGTGTTGTGGGAATCTAGGCATTGAATAAATGTCCGATCAACAAAACTTGTTGTGCAACACAAAACCATACCTTCAAGCTTTTTGAATCCCCTCCATGAGTTGGTAATGTTCTACAAGGATCATGAATTCCTTAATTTCGAATTTCAAGTTGTCAAGAACGGAGTTAAGCCTAGTTTCCATGAAACACACTTGTGGCGAATGGAATCAAAACCTGTAAGGCTTAATAAGTGTGCTTCTATTATTTATGTTTTTTCTAAACTGTTTTTTAGGAAACGACCTTTTCAAAGGACCGGGCTTAAAACGTCAATTAGAATAAAAGTGCCGTTGATCAATCCATGGGCGAGAGACACCTTTCCAGGGATTGCCAAACTAAGTTTATCCCCATTTATTTTCCCCAACTACTATGAAAAGACTAAGCCTGATTCTTCTTATTGTCGCTAATGGCTACTACGCCGGCCGCACTCAAAATACTCAAAACAAAAATTGGAATTACCACGACGAATTTAGACCGGTGCCCCCGGCAGCGGCTTCTTTCCAATCCTACGGAAAGTACGACATAGACCTATATACTGGCACACCAAATATCAATATACCACTATTCACTATTGAAGAAGAAGAGATCAACATCCCAATTACACTGCAGTACTCAGCTACTGGAGTTAAGGTTTCGGATATAACCCCTTGGGTAGGATTAGGATGGGGACTGAACCCTGGCGGGTATATAAGCCAGCATGTGGTTGGTGGTGTGAACGAGCCCAATTATAATATGGTAGAAAGAATACAGGAACTGTCTGACCTGACCCCCAACTTTGTCCAGGGAGTTTGCCAGGATTTTGAAACAGATGTAGATATCACCTCGAGCCAGGCAATAAGTTTTTATTCTCGATTGGCTGAGAGGGGTACAGGTCGCCCCGATCTATATGTTTATAATTTCTTAGGCTATAGTGGTAAATTCTACTTGGTAAATAGTATATCTCCACCAGGAGATTACAAAATCATTCATGTAAAAAAGCCGCAAGAACTTTATTTCGAAAAAACAAACGAAGGATGGACCGTGCAAGATGTTTTAGGGAGAGAATTTTTCTTTAACACAGAAGAAATAACTTCAACTACGGAATTAACAGGTGCTGCATCACCCCCTGTTGGATCAAGTTCTTCAACTTGGAAATTATCAAAAATAAAGATGCCAGGTGGCTCTTCCGTTGATTTTACCTATCAAGACGTTAATTATACTACTTATTCTGATGTTGTTAATGCTATAGATTATAAAGAAATCTCCGGTACACCAGGCCATGGACTTCTGCCAATTCGTACACCACGATATTTTAGAAATCAACATGATCTTTCACTGAAGTATTTACAAAGGATCGACTCAAAAAATTACACGGTTAATTTTACCATATCTCAAGAAGCTAATCCCAAGCTCGATTCCATTAAGATCCGTCACAAAGGGAATCCATCTATCTCCAGGATTTTTAGTTTCTTATACCAGGAATTGAAAGAAGTGCCGACCTCTATTTTTTGTGAAGAGACTTTGGGAAATAGGGGTTACCCACCCGATATACGACAGGATTGTTCGATATCAACCTCTGAACTTCCCGTTTTTGATAAATACCTGCTAACGCAAGTGAAAGAAGTAGGGTTGGCCCCATTTCTTTTTGAATACTACGATAATTTAGGGCTGCCCAATTATTTTTCCACGGCGCAAGATTATTGGGGGTTTTACAATGGGGTGAATGACAATCCGTCACTATTACCGGATGAAGAAAACAAATACGTTAATGACCCCGATTATCTAGGCTGTCTACGATCTTCCTGGCTTAAAACACAGGTTACCGCCAATCGTGGGCCAAGTAATACCAACAATTGTATGCTGCAAGGTACCTTGAACAAAATCATTTATCCTACCAAAGGATATACCGTATTCAACTTTGAACCACATGAGTTCAATTCTGCACCGACCAGCGCTAATCATCTCAGGACGGCGACGGAGATTGCCACAGGGATTTCAGCCCATGAAAATGCTCCCAGTATCGGGGGTGGGATCAGGATCGCCGCTATTAAGAACTATGATTATGGCGGTCAATTACAAGATCAACTTACGTATGATTATGCAAATGACCTCGGAATTACAACTGGTAAACTGCTCAATGATATTAGGTTCTCCAGGAGTACTGAGATGGATAACTTTAGATTGCATGTTACTAGTGGTGGTGTCACGGCGCCAGTGTATACCTTGTATTCGTTATTTTACTGTTCATCCTCCATTAGTTCAACTAACCAGGTTAATCTTACCTTAAGAGGGCCTTCAGTTGGGTACGGGCAAGTTTCCGAGACGTCATATAAATTAACTTATATATCCGGCCCTCCTCGCTCAATGATACCTTCAGGCTCTACAACATATTATTTTAAAAACTCTCAAAACTTGCCTTGTAGAATAGGAATTTCTCCAGGACGGTACACAAATGGACTGGTCGACAGTATTGTGCATAAAAACAACAATGATCAAACGATAAAATCTGTCAAAAACAGGTATGAATTAGTAAAAGAAGCTTCTGAATGGGCTGTTGATGCTGTTTACACAGGTGTAGTGCCGAGAGGTGTTGTGCCAAACATTGAGCACAAAGAACAATATCGTATATATATGTATCCAATGAAGTATGAGCGCTGGGAGCCTTCAAAAAAGATAGAAACAGAGTATGACCTCGCTGGGAGTAAAACAGTTTCAACAGAAACTTTCTATGAATACCATAGTGATGGGAGGTTATTTAAAACCTCTACGGCTATGAGCGATGGCGGGGTCCAATATACCATTTTCCTATATCCAAATGATTACGATGATACAAATAGCTTTGTTAGCTTCATGAAAAGTCGGAATATCACTCACCTCCCCATTGAAGAAGTCACTTACATAGAAAAGGATAATCAAACATATGTCATTGCAGGCAAAATTACTGAATATAGCATTGACAAAGTCTCGCAAGTCAAAATCCTGGAAATTGACCAACCTTTGCCAATAGCCGAGTTTAAGTTTTCCAATAGGTCCCTTGCCGGGTATTTGCCTCCGGAAGGCATCGGCTTGTCATCTTCTTTTACACCGGATTCAAGGTATGTTTCCAAAGTTAATCTTACCTATTCGGCTATTTCCTCCAAACGTACCTTGGTCGAAGTATTAAAAACCGATGACTACCCTGGGCATATGATCTGGGGATATGATGACTCTAAGGTTATCGCCTTAATAAAAAATGGATCCCTTGAAAACTGCTATTATGAAAGTTTTGAAGAGGACCTGGAATATTTGACTTTATATGGGATAAGCGTAGAATCGTCACTGGAGAAGAGATCGTCTGATAAGCGGGCCGGTAAATATAGCTTGAGTCCTAAAAATTCCATAGGCACTGGCACGATCACGGTTACGGTTCAATCTCCAGGCACTGGGAATTATATCGTCTCCTTTTGGGCAAAAAGTTGGGCGATGTCACCGGGTATCTTGGGTACTGTGTCTCAACCGCCATACTACTCCGTTACTTTGGATAATACCTGGCGTCATTACCAATTCAAAATCCCTAGTGTACCTCAATTCCCAATTGAATTGGATCGTGTATTCATTGATGAACTAAAAGTTTACCCTGAAAGTGCGCAAATGGAAGCTTTTACCTACGAACCTTTGTTTGGGATCACATCGGTCAACGACCCCTCAGGTAACCTGGAATTGTATGAATATGACGCGAATGGTCGACTTATCTATATAAGGGATGGAGACAATAATATTTTGAAAAAATTTGAATATCACTACCAAAAATAGCTCAAAACCAACCTCATATAACCCTTCCTTTCCTATGAACTCTCCAATCAAACTCATAGACTTTTTCAAATGGCCAGGCATCGTCCCTGCAATTTACCTTAGAACTTCGCGTTTATTCGGCGTAATGATTCTATTGGCATTAAATATTGCTGAGTTAAAAGCCCAGTGCGGGAATGTTAACCCGAAATTATATGTTCAGCCGCAAATAAGCGGTCCCGCGCTTTCATGTTCGGGGAGTACCTACACAGTAACGAATAACAGTCAGAATTTTGTTGTAGTTTGGACGGTATCGGGCGGCGATGTTATTTCAGGAGGAAGTCCTGGAAAGACTGTGACAGTGGGGTGGCACCATAGTGCCCAAAAAACGATCAGGGCATATTTTGCTGCAGGCCCTTGCTCGGGTCCAACTGCTACAAGGATAATAGATGCCTTACCAAACATAAACGGGCCTACTTTTTCCTGCCATAATTCAAATGCTACTTACAGCGTTACCAACAATGATTTTAATGAATATGTATCATGGACAATATCAGGAGGGGATGTCATTTCGGGGGGCAGTCCAGGGGAAACAGTGACGATTAGATGGCATCGAAGTGCAGGGGGAACGGTCAGTGCCCGTTTTGTCAGGGCTATATGCACAGGACCTACGGCCACAAAAAATGTCACGATCAGTTCTCCTTTACAACCGGGAAGTATAGCTGGTAATCAAGTATTATGTAATGAAACAGATCCTGCTGTTTTGTCAAGTATCTCACCGGCTTCAGGAGGCAACGGTGCCATAAACTATCAATGGCAGTATTCAAACAATGGCAGTACTTCATGGACAGATATCGGAAGTGCTAACAGTTCTTCATATGATCCTCCTGTAGGTCTACCTTCGGATCGATGGTATAGACGCATAGCTAGTAATAACTGTATGAGTTCGATATCTAATACTGTCAAAGTAAGTGTGAACAATTTTAATCCCAAATTATATGATGTCCCGCACATAAGCGGCCCGGCTCTTTCATGCTCAGGTAATTCCTATACTGTTACAAATAGCGAGAATTTAAATGTAGTCTGGACTATAACCGGGGGTAGCATTATTTCTGGGGGAAGCCCCGGAAATAATATTACCGTGAGTTGGTATCAAAACACCCAAAAAACAATTGGTGCTCATTTTGTGGCTGGCCCCTGTTCAGGACCGATGGCTACAAGAATAATAGATGTATTGCCTCAAATAAGTGGGCCTTCTTTTTCCTGTTATAATTCAAGTACTACCTACACGATCAGCAATAATGATTTGGACCAATACGTGTCATGGACAATATTAGGCGGTGATGTCATTTCAGGTGGAAGTCCTGGGGAAACAATTACAATTAGATGGAACCAAGGTGCTGAGGGAACGGTTGCTGCTCGTTTTGTAGTAGGTCCTTGTTCAAGTCCAACAACTTCAAAGACCATTGTCTTAAGACCTTTATTACAACCGGGTAGCATAGAAGGTGACCAAGGAATATGTGAATGGCAAGACCCTACCATATTATCGAGCATTTCACCGGCATCAGGAGGTCATGGTACAATAACTTATCAATGGCAGTACTCGACTAGCGGTGTTTCTCAATGGACGAATCTTTCAAATGGTACAAGTGCTTCTTACGATCCTCCTGGAGGCATACCCTCAGATCGATGGTATAGGCGTATGGCTAATGATGAATGTATGTCTGTCACCTCTAACAGCGTAAAAATAAGTGTAAGAATACCACAGTTTATAAGTTTAAGTGATAAGAACTATGTCTCCACAACCACGATTCGAATACCGGGTGTAAAGGTAATGGCCGGTATAGATCAAATACCCAGTGTTAACGGAGAATGCGATCCTAATACTCTCAAAGTTGGGGAAGCATCAATGGAAATCCAGTATTTTGATGGTTTAGGGAGACCGAGTCAACAAATTGCCCTAATGAGTAGCCCCGGTTTTGAAGACATGGTGAGGCCGTTGGAATACGATGCTCTAGCGATAGAAACAAAAAAGTACCTTCCCTATATCGCTTCATCAAATGATGGGTCTTTTAAGAACAATGCGATAAGTGCTCAAATGGCTTATTACAATTCATTATATAGTGGTGATCGGCCATATTCAGAAGCTCGTCTTGAAGATAGTCCATTGAATCGTATCATAGAACAGGGTGCTCCCGGGGCTGACTGGCAAATTGGAAGTGCTACTATCCGTCAATCGTATGAAACGAATTTGGCCAATGAAGTAATCTTATGGAAGGCTGCAGAGATCACCAGTCAAACGAGACAATACTACGGCCCGCGTCAGCTGTATAAGAACACTGTGACGGATGAAGATGGGAACCCATTAATCTCCTTTGTCGACCGGCAGGGCCGGACCGTCCTAAAAAAATCACAAGTAGATGCCTCTACATGGGCGGAAACATATTATATCTATGATGATTTGGGGAGGTTGAGAATAGTCCTTCCCCCTGCGGCAAGTGATAGGTTAAACAACGAGTTTTTTGCTGTAAGTTCCAATCGGGCTGCTTTCTTGCATCGCTGGGCATTTCTCTATGAATACGACGAACGTAACCGGATGATTGAAAAAAGAGCCCCGGGTGCGCAGCCGGTATATTTGGTCTATGACACACGAGATCGTCTCGTACTATCTCAAGACGGTAACCAGCGGGATGATAAAAACGATTGGACGTTCACCAAATACGATGCACTGAACCGCCAGGTGCTGACCGGGGTTGTCGACATGGGGGTCTTAAGCTTAACAGCTATAAGAACAGCGGTTAAGAATGCAAATCAATTTTACGAAGAAAAAGGTACGGACGTCCATGGCTATACCAATAATACTTACCCCCCTGTGGCAAATGAAAATGATTATCTCACCGTTACGTATTACGATGACTATACCTTTCCCCATGCGACCTATTATCCTTTTGTGGTAGAGTTGGGAAATAATTTAGCCCATGACCCTGTAAGAGACCAGGTAACTGGAACAAAGTCGAAAAGTCTTGATGGTTCAAATGTATGGATGGAAGGTGTGTTATATTACGATGACCGGTACAGGGTGATCCAATCCCAAAGCGAGAACCTTATCGGTGAGATGGAAAGGATCACTTATCGATATGATTTTGTAGGCAATGTATTGGAGACCAAAACCAGCCATGAGAAAAAAGTTCAACCGATAGTATGGGCAGATTTGGTAGGAGTAAAGGTAAATCCTAATTCATTAACTAAGACAGCATCTTCCGTATGGGGCAATGCTGGGGCTGCTTCTACCAAGAGCATAGCCACGGGTGAAGATGGCTGGATAGAGATGGAGGCGATTGAAACAAATAAAGGGCGAATGTTTGGACTATCGACTACGAACGCCTCCGCTAACTATAACACGATAGGATACGCTATCTATCCATTTGCCGATGGTACGGTGCATGTGTATGAGAATGGCACTCCTGTAGGGCCTATAGGCACCTACCAACAAGGGTCTAAATTGAGGGTGGAGCGTGTAGGCACTAGTATCCTTTATAAAATAGACGGTGCCGTCAAACACACATCTTCTGCCCCCTCTACAGGGCCTTTACTGGCAGATGTGGCATTGTTTCAAACCGGTAGTACGATCAGTAATGCTGTGATGTCATCTGCTGGAAATACTAAGGAATATGTAATACATCGACAGTTTGACTATGACCACGAAGGCCGGTTGGTGAATACTTGGCACGAGATCATAGAGAATGGCACCAACTTCGGTCAGAAGCTGCTATCCCATAACGAATACAACGAGCTAGGAGAGTTGATAGAAAAAAACCTACATTCTGAGGATAATGGCAGCAGTTTCGCCCAATCGATAGACTACCGTTACAATATTCGGGGCTGGCTTACAGGGATCAATGATAGCGACCTGGCTGAGTCTGAGGCACAGGCAGAGAACGACTACTTTGGGATGGAGTTAGGTTACAATACTACTTTGCCAGGCATAAGCGCCGTAAAAACTTTCAATGGTAATATAAGCGCTGTAAAATGGAGTGATGACCTAGGGCTTTCTCAAAGAGGTTACGCCTACAGCTATGACGGTGTAAATAGGATCACTTCCGCCGGCCATTTCAAAAATGACGTGTCTACGCCTAACTATGGGATAAGCGGTTTATCCTATGATTTGAATGGTAATATAAAAACCCTGGCTCGGAATGGTTCATCCGGCGATGTTATGGATGTGCTTACCTATTATTATGGCACGGGGGCCGTGCAAAGCAATCAATTACTGTCCGTGTCTGATGACGGGGATGACAATCAAGGATTTAAAGACGGGAACACCTTTGGCAATGATTATACTTATGATGAGAATGGCAATATGACGCAAGACCTCAATAAAGGCATCACTTCTGTTGTGTACAATTACCTCAACTTACCCCAGCATGTGGAAAAAGACGCGAGTAACTATATCAAGTACATTTATGATGCAGGGGGTATCAAGCACAGCCAAATTGTATACGAAATCGATAAACCTACAAAGCGGACCGATTACATTGGGGAGTTTATTTACGAGAATGACGAACTCCAATTGATACAACACGAAGAAGGCCGTGTTGTACCTAACAACGATATTGGTAGTTTTGACTACGAGTATTTCTTGAAAGATCACTTAGGGAATAACCGCGTGGTATTTACGACCAACCCTAAAACACACGTTTTTATGGCCACGATGGAAAGTGAAGAAGCGGCCAATGAAGAAGCGTTATTCAGTAATGTTCAGGAAACGAGGGTGACCTTTACTGTGGCTTCTCAAAGTCCGGATGAAGTGGCCGAGTTGGATAACGTGAACCCTATTGGCCCGGCGATCAGTTTACAGGTAGGTGCAGGGGATACGGTCCGTATGGAGGGGTATGCCTACTTTGAAGGAGGCACGGGCTACAGCAGTCCGGGGAACCTGCCGGCTTTTGTGGCAGCAGTAGCCGGGGCTTTTGGCGGGATCAATGGCAGTGGTGTCCCTGTTGAACAGGCTACCTTTGATCTTTTTGACAATGCCTACGGGACCATCGGCCTGCAGGGCAGTGGGGATGATAATGTGCCAGCGGCGTATTTGAACTATATTTTCTTTGATCAGGAGATGGTCTACAGGCAGTCTGGTTTTAAGCAGATCACCGGGGCAGCCAATTTTGGTAAAGAGCACGTGATTTTCCCGAATGACATCATTGTCCCGGAAGCCGGGTTTATTTACTGCTTCGTGTCTATGGAGAATGCGACAGGACGGGTATTCTGGGATGACTTTAAGGTAACTGTAAATGAGCATCCTGTAGTGCAGAGAAGTGATTTTTACCCCTTTGGAGGCATATTTAATAGCTATGATAGGATAACTACGGTACCTAACAAATATTTATATAATCAAGGCATAGGAGAGAAAACGTTCAGAACTGAACGGATCACGGATTTAGGGTTGGAAGTAGACATGAGCAAGTATCGCGTTTATGATTATTGGGCTCCTCATTGGTGGCAAATTGATCCAAAAGCAGATTCTTTAGAAAGTTATTCGCCATATCACTACAGTTTTAATAACCCGATAAGATACAATGATCCTTTTGGTGATTGTCCCCCTGATGATCCGAATTGTGATGGTGGTGGTTTTTCAAGAGGATTCCTTGGTTCCGCACTACAACCGAATGTTACTTCAAACTTAAGGTCATCAAATAAGAATGCTAGCCGTATTTTATCTGCGAAGGTAGGTGGTCAAGCAACTGGGCTAGGTGGTAAAATAAAGCTAGGTAAACTGGCACATATTGAGGCGACAGGTAAAGCATTTGCTGTCGAAGTTCAAGCTGGGACGGATGGGTCTAATGAAATGTCAACTTCAGCTGTGACCACAAATTTTGGTTTAAAAATCTTGGAGTCGGGTGGTAATTTTGAGCAATCTGATGTTAAAGGTAAATTAAGTATATCAGATGGAGGTTTGGTTGGAGGTGTTCAGCTCAGGGAAACTACAGGAAGTGCGAGTGTCGGGAAAGCCAAGCATACTTTTGGAAAAACTCAGAAAAATGAGTTTAGTTTAGGGGTTACAGCTGGTCAAGTGTCTGCTGAGGTAACAGCAAATTTAGACGCAGCCGGGGCATTTATTGATAATACAATTGAAGCGACCAAGCAGTATTTTAGAAATCTTTTTAATATTGATCAATGATATTATTTAAAAGAGATGCATGGCAAGTATTTTTGATGCTCCTTCTGCCATTGATCATAGCATCATTAATCGGAGATGCATTTTATATACCCTTTACCATTGCCAGTATCATAGCTTACTTTGTCATATTTGGATGGTATTTTGTGGTGGGTTCTAACCTGAACGATAGACTGTCTGATGAAGATTACAGATCGGATATTTTATTTAAGTTGAACTGTTTTTATTTGTTTGGCTTCTTGTCGATATCGGCTGTACTGAAGGATAATGGAGAAGTGGTTGAGACAGAAATGCCCCCATATCTTATAGTGCTTTTTGCTTATTATGTTTTTGCATTCTTGCAGGTAGTCCATTTTTCTGTTCGTTCTTTTATTCTAAATCAGGAAAGGGAAGGCTTAGAAAAGAAGAAGGTGGAAATAGTATACTTGTCTTTTTTGATAGTATTTATTGGAGTTTGGGTGTTACAGCCTGACCTCAAAAAGATATTTGCTAATAATCAGGTAAATTCTCACGTAAGCGATAGGCAGTAGCAGCTTCTTCCAGTTCAGCATCTAAGTTATCATCATACTTAAAGTTTTGAAGTCGCCAATTATCTTTCGGTTTGTATAATAAGATAGAAAATCGGAGGGGTTGACGATCATACTTAACAATGAATGAATAAAGTTCTAAATGATTTTTTATTGATCTTTTAACCATAAGTTCATACCCATTATAATCTCCGATTAATTCCACTGTCCTTTTTAATTTTGATTTTAGATCGTCAATTTGTTGTTTGGAGTTGCTCATCCATTTGTTTGTAGAAAAGATATAATCAAGTGCTTTATCACTTCCTTCTGTCTCATAGGTCCTGAAAAACTTATCGAGCACATCTTCAGGTTTATTTTGAGCTAGTAGCGTGGAAGTTGAAATACAGATTATGAAAATGAGCAGCTTTGTTTTCATGTCTATTGTGCGAGTTTCTGTTGAATGTCTTTTTGGAAAATAAAAGCGTTAAGAAGTTCTTTAACGGTTTCCCGTTGTTTGCCAGAAAGCAGTTCTACCTTTTGAAATAAGGTGATCAGTTCCCTGTCTTTTATAGTCTGATCAATCTTCTGGTCCTTGTCACCAAACACCAACTCGTCAATAGAAACATCTAGTGCCTCAGAAATCTTCTTTACTACCTCAACAGAAGGAACTGAAAGTCCATGCTCATAGCGAGAGAGTTGAACAGCATGGCTACCAATCCTTTTAGAAAGTTCATCTTGTGAAATCCCCCTAGCAGTTCTGTACTTCTTTAAGTTGTAAGCAAATCCCATGTGATAGCCTATGAAATAAGGCTGAAATTAGCTTATAAGTATATAGAAATCAATTAACGGATAGTATTTATGTTTAGTTATGGGGATTGTTTTAGCAGAAAAGTTTTGAATTAATAAATATATTAAGGCAAAAAAATAGCTGATGAGCTTGGCCAAACCATTACTAAACACCACCAACCCCGATTGCCTCACCTATGACCATGCGCCGTTAGCGATCACCGTACTGGGCGGCATCCGGTTAGAGGGGCTTGACCAGATGCGGGCCACGTTGAAGATCAAAACCGAAGAGCAAAAGGCTATCCGCCATAACCTCGACCTGTATAACCACATCCAGGTGGAAAAGCTTATCCGGAGGATAGGTGGCTGAACAATTAGAGATCGGCACTGGGGACACGGTAGAGATTGAGGGGTATGCCTACTTCGAAGGGAGTACGGGTTACAGCAACCCGGGGAATCTGCCAGCTTTCGTGGCAGCGGTGGCTGGGGCCTTTGGAGGGATCGATGGCAGCGGTGTGCCAGCCGAACAAGCGACCTTTGATATGTTTGATAATGCGTACGGGATCATAGGGTTACAAGGCACAGACGCTGACATAATACCAGCAGCGTACCTGAACTACATCCTTTTTGATCAGAACATGACTTACATAAGATCAGGGTTCAAACAGGTCAGCAGCTCGGCCAACTTTGATAAAGAATACGTAACTTTCCCAGGCGAAATTGTGATCGAAGAACCGGGTTTTATATATTGTTTTGTATCGATGGAAAGTGCCACAGGTCGTGTATTTTGGGATGATGTTAAGGTGACGTTGCATGAGCACCCTGTAGTAAAGACAAATGACTACTATCCCGGCGGTTTAACTTTTAACTCCTTCAACCGCGTTACCGCTAAAAAGAATAAGTTCCTCTACCAGAATAAGGAATGGAAAACGGATTTAGACGTTAACCTGTATGATTTTGAGTGGAGACAGTATGATCCGGCCATTTGGAGAACACCTATCCATGATCCCAATGCTGAAGACTATAATCAATTATCACCTTACAGTTGGGCGGCTAATAATCCAATTTCTAATGTTGATCCTGACGGAAGGGACTGGTATAGATATTCGGATGATGATGGTAACGAATCCGTAATCTGGAGAGAAGGAAATGATCAAACGATTGACATAGATGGTCAAACTTATAATAATATAGGTGCTGCATTTGCAACACAAGCGGCAGATGGTTCTTTAGTGATCTACAATCAAAATGAAGTTTTTGCAATTGTTGACGCGGAAGCGCCTGCAGGAAATGCACAAGAACAAGCTCTTTTGAGCCAATTACAAAACCCAGAGGCAGAAGTAAATTATAATACTATGACTCCTCTTTATGGTACGATGTTCTTTGCGGCAGAAACAGCATTGATGATTTCAGGGGAAGCAGGGCTAAGTGGACAAACATCAAGAACACCGAGAAACGGTTTAAAAAGAACCAATCAATCACCTAGAGGTCAGAACGCAGTACTAAACGAGGCTCAAAAAGCAAACTTGAAAAGGTTTTTGAAAAAAGCACCGGCTAACTCAAAACCGCCACAACTAAGAGTGCTTGGAAATGGTAATGTTCAAATAAGCATTGAATCTCCGGGTAAAGTACCTGGTTCAAGGGCAATTTATGTAAAGGAAATTGATAGCACAGGAACAACGGTTAAGATGTATAAGGTAACACGAGATCCGCAGTTTAATCTAGTTCACAATAAAAATAAAATGCCGGGGAATTAGCATGTCAGTTGAATTCAGGAAACTGTGTTTACGCGAGTTAATTACTTTTAAAAAGGATATCGAAAGTCTGCGTATCAATCTGTCAAGTTTTGATTGGGACTCGGGGGAAGACTTGGTCATATTAAAACCAGGTCATATTAAAATGGTTTTGTCTCGGTTCATAACCAATGAAATATCAAGTGGCGATATATATGAATGGGCTAATCTTATTGAGCTAAGGGATGATGTTGGTTTCGATCCAGCTAGTGAGGATAAAGTAAAGGTCTTGATCTTTGAGTTGGCCAATCCCGAAATAACTCAAGAACTAAGTGTTGAAAGAGCAAATGAAATTATACAACAACTTTAAAAGTCCATCTTTAGTGATGTTAATAAGCGGTATTTTGCTGTTAACAGGTTCGTGTGTTCAGCCTCAAAATACAATTAGGGTGGAGATAAATGAAAATGATCAGTTTTTTGTGGATGGGAAAGAGGTATCAAGAACTGATTTTAAACAAGTACTGTCAGAAAGGGAAAATGAACTTATACAACAGGGTTATGACGCTGATAAAATAAGTGTCGAGACAAAAGTAAATGCAAATGCTACTGTTAAGTCTTTGAGTCATCTCAATACTACGTTGAGGGAATTGAATGTTAAGAAAATAGATGTGAAATAAAATATCATTTTGTTAATTTAACACAAAACCCAGCTCAAAAGGCTGGGTTTTTGTTTGAGTAGGGGATTTTTTGTCATTCCAAAAATTTTTTTCTCAAATGATTGAATTTTTTATGATGGGATTTGTTTAGGAATGAGATACAAATGAAAAAAATCAGCAAATTTGAAATTATGAAGTTCAAGATACTGGATCCAAAAGATAATGTAGAAGCAAAGTGCTCTATTCATAAGAGTGGCAAGCTTGGTTTTTCTTCCGGGGCAGCTAAAAAATTAAGTTTGGAGACTGATCGTTTTTTTCATGTGGCAATTAATGAGGAAGACCCTAATGACGATAGTCTTTATTTAATTAGAGCTAATGAGTTAGAAGAAAAAGCATTCAATGTACTGAAGGCTGGTGAGTATTTTTACCTTAATCTTAAGCATCTTTTTGAACAAATGGGATTAAAGTATCAATCTGAATCGATTAGTTATACGGTTAGAGAAGTTAAAGAAGAAGATATGGCTTATTATCATTTAATGAGAAGGGAGGGTGACGATTAGCACTTAATAGAAAACAAAACCCAGACGGTTTGCCGACCAGGTCTGGGTTTTTGGAATATCTTTTATCTCGTATTTGCCCAAGGAGGTTAATCAACCTCTTCAAAGGGATATTCCTTTTTAGTACCTCAAAGATAGTGAGTTTTTGAATCAAAAGCTATTCAGGCTATTCCTGATTGTACTACTGGTCAGTGTTTAAATAATTTTCAATTAAAAAATTAAGAACAAATGAAAGTACAATTATCTTACGATTTACATGGAGTTACTGATAGCTCAGTTTATAAAGCTGTCAGAGATGATATTGAAAAACTATATCCACAATCAGTTTATATTTTAACTACTACTTATCTTATCAAAACTTCTGATTCAATAGAATCTATTTTCCAAAAGATAAAGAAGCTATTGGATAAACATGCAGGTGGTGAACAGTATCACGAGTTCTTTTTTGCCGAAATGACCGAGAATCGTCAAGGTTGGCTAGCAAAAGATAAATGGGAAAGAATTAAACAAATAATGAATCAGGTAAAGTTGTGGTAAAATAAACCAAGCCCTTTAGTATGGAGACCTTCGGGCTTGGCTTCTATTATTTTTGCAATTACAAATATAAGCCTAAAAGAGAAGTCTCCTAGTGAGTAGTGTTCTTGCTTAATTGTCAAGAACAAATTTAAACGAAGAAAGGAGGTGTATTATGGCTAAGACCGGAGACGGAAAAAAGATCGTTCCTGTTAAACCTCATAAGAGGAAGCAAGGCGGTAAAACTGTCAAAGTTCCAGGGCATAGGCGATCTACGCCAAATTAAGTAGAGGGTGGTGAAAGCCACCTTTTTTATTGCTAAGAAGTTTTAAGCGCACTAGTCAACGTATCCTTCAGCTTCTTTTTGGAAACTAACCCATCAATAATCTTAAAAATAGACTTCTTCTCATCTTCGTCTAGTTGTTCAATGAGTTGCAGTTTTTCCATGAGGGATTTATCGTAAGAATTTATATCCTTAAAAGAGTCATCAGCAAATAACTCCCAATAGCTTTGGCCACCTTCTCAAGCGTAGACGTAGAAGGATCAGTTTTACCCTTCTCAATCTTCGAATACTGCGATTGTCCATTCTAATCGTGAGTGCCACTTCCTTTTGCGTAAGCCCTCGTGCTTCCCTGATCTGCCTTATTTTATCTCCAATGTTCATGAAATGGTTATTTATATCCATAAAGTAGCAATTATGATACTATGTATCAAAGTAATAAGAATTGTATTGGATAAATAAGTCTATTATAATGCATTTGTTCCATAGACAGATTATTCCAAAAGTTTATGCAACCACCCTCCGAAAGACATCTCGACACATCCAACCCCGAACATATCCTTTACCAGCATGACATGGTCGAGATTGCCATCCTGGCTGACATCCGAACTGACATACTGGATCGAATGCGCGTCACTTTGAAAATCAAAGTCGAGCACCTAAGCATCCGGTATAACCTGGACTTGTACAACAGCTCGCAAGTAGACAGGCTGGTCAGGATGGTAGCGGAGCACTTAGAAATAGGTACTAGTATCATATCGGCCGGAATGAAATGGAGTTTTTGTATAGCCTTGTCTTTTTCATTGGGGAGTAACCACGGGGCTTTGCCGGCTGGCGTGTCTGAGAGAGGGCGTAAGGTGCGGATAAACTCAGGCTGTGGCTGGATGCAGAAGTCCCGGCCGGAGCGGTAGGTCATACAGTGAGAACAGCCAGTGAAGGTAGGGAAGTGCAGCAGTTGGGGATCTGTGGGTCAGGTGGAGCGGGAAGCTGCTGCGCTGAACGACTGAACACCTTATTCCCTCTGTGCGACATTGAGAGCACTTTGCTAACTTTAAAAGAAAAAATGACCTTAGAAGAAATAACAGATTGTATGGCAGCGAGTGCTTGGAAAGATGAAAATGACAACAGATGGGTATTTATTAAAGAGGCGTGTGGATATGAGCCCATTTATTTGGTATACAACAATGAAAATATAGCTGATACTGCGAGATGGAGTCTTAGAATAGATGACGAAGACAACCTAATAGTTGCTATAAGAGATTTTGATTATCCTTTGAGGTTTGATCTGGATGAAATGACAATCAATCCAGATACAGAAGCCGAGAAAAAATTGATAAGAATCGAGTAAACTATAGGTATCTTTAACTACCCTCAAACGAGAGGGTAATGCTTATTGAAATGATGAAAAAAGAATCAAGGGGTACTAGCAAAAAGTAGTTTTGTTCGGGGAGCGCCTAGAAGATTTTGGGAAACGGTTAAAAAGTTGCGTAAGGGATTACGAATACTATATCAAAGACCATCTACTATTCCAAACGTAGCGTCCCTCCCTCGATAAATTTATCATGCAGGATAAAATAAGAAGTGTGAGGTTTGCCGTTCCAGGAGATACGACTTACCCTGCCTTTTTTAGTTACAGAGGGTGATTTTTCGATCACGATTTGGCTGCCCGGGTAATACTCGTTGTCAAGTTGGATTATGACTTTGTCAAACGTGGGTAGACCCAACGCATAGTGGGGTTTGCCGGGCAGGTCGGGATAAAAACCCATCATGCTCATGAGCAGCCAGCATGAGATGGTGCCACAGTCATCGTTGCCGGGCAGACCCGCCGGGCTGTTGTTAAAGTGTTTTTTGATAGCTTTATGCACTTCTTTTTGCGTTCTCCATTCTTCGCCTTTGAAGTAATTGAATAAGTAGGGGTAAGCCATGTCAGGCTCATTCCAAAGCACGAACTGGTCAGCATCAAAGCAGTGTTGGAGCTTGCCTAGCATTTGTTTTTTTCCCATCAGATTGCCAAGTCCATTTATGTCATGCGGCACAAAAAAGTTATAATTCCAAGCGTTGCCTTCGACAAAGCCTAATTCTGAAACCCCGGGATCGGCCCCGGGTGGTAGGGGTTGCCAGGTGCCATCGGCTTTTTTCGGCAAAATGAAAGAATTACGATTATGAAATAAATTCTTATAATACCCCGACCTTTTTTCAAACTCCGAAGCAATATCCTTTTCTCCTAAAGCCCGGGCAAACTGCGCAATGTTCCAGTCTGCTAAGGCATATTCAAGCGTGGTGGACACAGAACCCCATGGAATTTTCCGTACGGCCGGGGTTGGCCCGCTAAACTCATGGGGTATGTAAGCATAGTCGAGGTAGTGTTTTAGCCCGGGCCTCACCAAATTCTCTTGGGTAGTGTCCCTGGCACTTTTTAACATGGCTTTCAATGCTGTCTTGGGATCAAACCCTTTTATTCCTCGCAGGTACGAATCGGCAATAACGATAGCTGCCGGATCACCTACCATTACATAGGTTTCTTTGCTTGATAGTTCCCATTTCGGCAGCCATCCTGTCTCTTTATACATATCTAGGATTGAAACTACCATGTCTTCTTGTTTTTTGGGGTATACCAAGCTCAAAAAGGGGTGAAGGTTACGGTAGGTATCCCACAGTGAAAATACGGAATAGCGGTTTCGCTTCCCGGCATTTCTTACCGTTCCGTCCATGGCACGGTACTGGCCATTTACATCGTTAAAAACATTCGGGTGTATGAGGATATGGTACAATGCGGTATAGAAATTTATTTTTTCTTCTTCAGAACCTCCTTCCACCCGGATACGGCCTAACTCTTTTTCCCAGGCCCGGGCGGCACTGTCTTTGATATCCTCAAAAGCAGTTGCTTGCTGTTCCTTTTGCAGGTTTTTCCTGGCGTTTTCGATGCTTACGTATGAAATTCCGACCCGTACCTCGATCGATTCGTTTTCTTGGGCTTGGAAGGTGTAAAAAGCCCCGACTTGGTCGCCGATCGCACTTTTCTTATGGCCCGTCTGCCGGTAATCATCGTGCCAAGTGCCGTATTCAGTGGCCGGCTTGCTGAATTGGATCACGAAAAATACCCGGCCGTTATAATGTTTTTCAAAGCAGAACTGCCCGAACATATCGAACCCTTCAATCTCGGAATCTGAGACCAGGTTGAGCATGCCTCCTCGCTCGTCGGTCGCCCCGAGCCCTAAATTCAATATGAAATTAGCCTGGCCTTCCGGGAAGGAATGCCGGTGCCGGACCGTGCGTGTAGTGGCACTCACCTCTGAGCGGATCCCATATTTAGCCAAAGTGGCACTATAATAGCCGGGCCGGGCCACTTCTTGCTGTAAGGGAGAACCATATTTTTTGGGGTCTATGTCTAACTCTCCGGAGGTGGGCATGAGCACCACATTGCCTAAGTCAGGGCAACCTACCCCGCTTAAGTTGACATGGGTGAATCCGGCCAGGAACTTTTTGCCGTTTTCATAAGCCACAGCGCCTTGCTTTACGAATTTCTTTTGATCCCCATAAGGACCGTAGATCGTGAGGGGAGAGCTCGAGGCCATACCCCATGGCAATACAGCGCCCGGGTGTGTATTTCCTCCCCCGGCAGTGCCGATAAATGGATCTACATAAGATGTCAATTTACCATTCCAAAGCCGGGCGCCCATAAGGGTAAGACCTAAACTGGAAAAGACCAACAGCGATAGTAAAAACCTCTTTATCATCAAAAGTACTTTACTCGTTCCCATAGACAAATGCGCTATGGGGTATTGTTCAAACCAAAATAGTATTCCGGTTAACCTCCGGGTGTTGTTTTTGCCTATGCAATACATTGCAGGCACTAAATAGATAAGACTATCCATAAGTATTTGACATTGATCTTGTACTAAAAGATTTGACCCGGGTAAGAAGAAACGCGAGGTCATCTCATCGAGTGGCGTTACTTTGCTGCATTCAATTATTTGATAGGCAGAGATTTAACGACAAAGGAACCGTTGAGATACCCTCATCAAAAACGAAAAAGACCTTCTTTATCGTCATTCCTGCCAGCCTTGCTGGGCGGCTCTCGCCATTAGCCCTTTCACAACCACCGGCGCGGAATGACGATCATTTTTTTAATCGAGTTTAGGTTTTAAAAATAAAAAATTCATTATCAATTACTTAAGTCTGAAAATGTAACACTAGTCAGTGGAAAGTGATGAGGCATAGTCACTAGGTGACATACCGAAACGCTCCCTGAAACTCCGGGTAAAATGGGAATGATTAACAAAACCGACTTCCATGGCCACCTGGGATACCGGCAGCCCGGGGTGGTGCTGTAATATCCAAGCCGCTTTTTTTAGCCGGAGGTCCTTAATAAATTCATTAACGGGCATGCCCGTGAGGGACTTTAGCTTGGCATATAACAGTGACCGGCTCAGGCCAAGCTCCCTGCCTAGCTGCTGGGGACTAAGCTTGGGATCAGCGAGGTTATTCTCTACTATTGCCACTGCACTTTTTACAAGCTCTTCATCGGCCTTATTCCCGGTAGGTATCGAGGGGATGATCCCCATATCACGATACTTTGACTGCATCTTTTTCCGGGTTTCCAGTAAGTTTTTCACCTTGAGCTTAAGCACTTGTATGCTGAAAGGCTTCATGACATAATCATCCGCCCCGTATTCGAATCCTTTTTTCTGATCGTCCAAGGCGGCTTTGGCCGTAAGAAGGATCACTTGGATATGGCTTGTTCTTTCGTCGGATTTTATTTTACTGCATAGGTCAGTTCCGCTCAATTTGGGCATCATAATGTCTGAAAGCACGAGGTCAGGCTGAAATGTTACACAATGTTCCCATCCTTTTTCGCCATTTTCGGCGGTGATCACATTAAAATACCCGGATAACTCCATGGTAATAAAGTGACGTAGGTCGTGATTATCTTCTACCACCAAAATCGTGTCAAGTTCCGGGTTAACGTGGGGGGAGAATTCCCCGGCGCTAGGGTTTGTATCTACCAAGGCCTCTTGCTCTTGTGCGCTAGGAGTGACCGGTAGATCAAGAGGTTGCGCAATGACCTGCCCCGGGGAAAATAGCTGCTTTGCCACTCCTAAGGTTATTTCAAATTTGGTGCCCAGCTGTTTTTCACTCGATACCTTGATCTCCCCGTGATGAAGGTGGGCCAAGCTTTGGGCCAATGCCAGTCCAATCCCTTGCCCCGGCATATACGCGCTGTTTTCCGTGTTTCCTCCCCTCTCAAAACGTCCAAAAATCCTATCAATATCTTTGGAAGCAATTCCTTGCCCCGTGTCTAAGACGGAGACCGTAACCAAGCGCAGGGCACCGTTGGGATCGTATTGACCGTCTATCGTAACGGTAATGCTTCCGTTTCGCGGGGTGAATTTAAAGGCGTTGCTGATGACATTGTATAAGATCTTTTCTACCTTGTCGGCGTCGAAGTACGCCATAGGCTTTGAAAGATGGTCTTCGAAGGAATATTGGATCGTGTTCCTTTTGGCCATAAATTGGAAGGAGGAATAGATCTGGCGAGTAAAAGAGGAGATGTTGCTGTAGGTTACTTGCACTTTCATAAAACCGCCATCTACCTTTGAAAGGTCAAGTAGCTGGTTGATCAGCCGGAGTAACCTGAGCATATTATTTTGCATCATGTTCAGGATTACACCATAGCGCGGGTTGGTTTTGAATTCTTCCGTAAGCTTTTCCAAGGGGCCAAGGATAAGGCTTAATGGGGTTCGTAACTCATGTGAAATATTGGTGAAAAAGTTCAACTTCATTTGGCTGGAACGTTCCACTTCCAAAGCCATTCGCTCCAGGTCCAGGTTCTTTTTCGAGATCTCGTCTTTTTGAATGCCCAGTATTTCATTGGCATGCTGTAATTCTGAGGTCCGGGTAGTCACCAACTGTTCCAGTTCTCGCTTTTTGATTTTTATCATCCGTATCCTCAACCTGATCCAAGCGATAATCGCTGCAAATAAAGTAAGTGTGGCTAATGACCTGAACCACCATGTATTCCAAAAAGGAGGGCGGATGTTGATCGCGATCGATATGCCTTTGTCGTTCCAAATGTTGTCGTTATTAGAGGCGATCACCCTGAAGGTATAGTTGCCAGGGTCTAGGTTGGTATAGGTAGCGGTACGATCATTCCCAATGTACGACCAATTATCCGAAAAGCCTTCTAGTTTATACGCATACCTGTTTTTCGAGGTAGAAGTATAGTTTAAGGCAGCAAATTCTATGGAAAAGACATTTTGAGTATAGTCCAAGTTGATCTCCCGGGCTACGGCAATGGGTTTTTCCAGGGCCTGCGCCTCCCCGGGGATCACAGGACGGTTGAACAACCTAAAACCGGTAAAGACCAACGCAGGTTGTTCCTGGTTGATCATGATCTCGCTAGGTTTGAAAACATTTACACCTTTGATCCCCCCGAAATACATCCAACCCTCGCGGTCTGTGTATGACCATTTCGCCTCGGGAAAGGCCCCATCAGCGCGGGTGAAATGCCGGTAAGTACTGTCGTTAGGGTTAAACTTAGTGATCCCTTTTGGGGTGCCTAGCCAAAGCATACCTTTACGGTCCTCGTTGATGCGATACACCGTAAAACTTTCAAGACCAGCATCATAAAACCGGGAAAATGTTCCTGTACCCGGGTCAAACAATTCTAACCCGTTGTAAGTCCCGACCCACATCCTATTCTTGGTATCCCGGTACACTGCCCAGGTACGATCATCACTGATACTTTTTGGATTTCCAGGGTCGTTTTTATAACAATAATTCTCACCTGTTTCTAATTGATAAAAGCAAAAGCCATTTTCAGTAGCGCACCATACTTTCCCTGCTTCTTCATCAAGGTACAGGTCCCAGATCCATTCCCCTATTTTGTAACTGCTGAAAGCCTCGGTTACCGGGTCAAATTTTTCCAGGAAACCATAGATAGTCCCCAGCCATAGGCGTTGCTGGCTGTCGGCTTTCATGGTGGTAATGCAGCAGCTCAACTGGTTATTGCTATTCAAGCTTTCGGAATTGTCAAAGCCATAGCGAGATACCCTCTCGCTCACCAGGTCCATACGATTGAGGCCGCCGCCCCAATGCCCCAGGAATAGCTGGTGCTCATTTTGCTGGATGATCGAAGTGATACCGCCAATATTGAGCGTGGTTTCGTCTTGCTGGTCATGGGAAAAGGAGCGAAGTAATTGAAAGTCGTTATTTTCTTTAATGAGTTCATGCAAACCATAATCCGTTCCTATCCAAACATGTCCGTCAGAAGTTTGATAGGCGGATTTAAAAGAACGTATTTCTTGGCTTTCGGAGAGGTTAATGTCTTTAAGGCGCAATTTGAACTTGGCCTTATTGGGGTCGTACTTGCTCACACCCCCGTCTAGCGTAGCTACCCAAATGATGCCCTGCCGGTCCTTATAAATGTCTTGTACATGGTTACGCCCTAAGCTGGCGGGGTCGTTAAAATCATGGGTCATCCATACGGCTTGCTCGTTGTCTAGTTGTTTGAGAAAAAGGCCTTGGTTCGTCCCTATCCATAATAGGCCGTTCCCGTCGTTCATCATACTGTTGACTGGCGTATTTACGTAAGATTCTTGGGTGCCGATCCGGATAGGAAGTAAAGAATACTGACGCTCATTTTCTAATAACTGGTATAAACCGGTGTAACACCCTACTAGCAGTTTATCCCGGGGATCATACAGTATTCCACCCGTGATATTGTTGTTATCCGCATTGCGTCCCTGGAATTGATGCGTATAGTTTGCTTCGAATTTCTTGGTTTCCGCATTGAATAATAGCAACCCTTTGGACGTAGAGAGCCATAACCGTTGTTTCCCGGCACTATTTATTTTGTTGATCTTCATCGGGTTGGAAGCATCTGCGCCAAACGTTTGAAAGCCTTGTATTGTATTTCCCGGGCCATCGATCTGATCACCGGGGATTACGCGGCATAACCCATTCCCGCTACCCAACCACAAGGTGCCGTCCTGGTCTTCGTACATGGAAAGTATCCAATCATGCCCGAGGCTGTTGGTGTCACCCGGTGTATTACGCCAGGTGGTAAAAGATTCCGTAGCCGCATTAAAACGTGAGAGCCCCCCGTATTTTGTCCCTATCCAAAGCTGGCCCTTACGATCGATCATCATGGAATAAATGTTACTATCTTCTAAGCGTGTACTGTCCCCGGGATGCGATTTGTAAACATCAAATGTGTACCCATTGTAGCGGTTTAAACCATCATACGTGCCAAACCACAGGTAACCCACCTGGTCTTGCACAATGCACTGCACATTATTATTGGAAAGGCCTGATTCAATAGAAAGATGTTCGAATAAGATGTCGTTATGGGGTTGAGCGGCCCCAGTTAAATGAAAGGCCATCATAAAAAGTACGATAAACTTACTAGCCACGGAATGCCACGATCCTTGACCATGCGTCAGGGTAAAACCCTTTAAAAACGCCCATGGATCAACGGTCAAAAAAATGACTTGCCGGGTAAAAATTATGTCTACGTTTATCATCTCTATTAGGCTGGATGGACAAAGGCAATTCTTCAAAGGTATTGATTATTCGATATCTTACCAGTGGTCACCTTCCTACACTACATGGTTTTCGAAACTTCAACTACCACCTATGACTTATCATGTTAACAAATGATCTGGCTAAACCTCTCAATTTATTTGTGTTGGCCTCCAATGTAGTGTTAGGTGACATTTAGTAACAAGAGATCGAACTTCTTTTAATCTAACCCAACCCCAGGTGTGTTTAATTCAAAGAGGGGAGTTGTTCTAAAAACCATACAATTTTTAATTTATTAATTTTTAAATGCCAATGGTTCAAAGAGAAACGATGTCATTTTATGGTGGCATGTCTTTTAATATCAAACGTTTGCAGGGTTTGCATCGTTGGGTTCAACCTTTTTAAACAGAATTGAGTATGATTGAAATTTCTACTGTAACTAACAGGTTCGCACGAGCTTTCATTCTTATGACTACACTTCTTATTTTATCCTGCCTGCCTGCGATGGCGCAGGAAATAGAAGTAAGTGGTAGAGTTACTGAAGGAGCTGCTACACCATTGCCCGGCGTATCTGTTTTGCTGAAAGGCACAAGTACGGGTACGGTCACGGACATCGACGGAAGATACTCATTAAGTGTTCCGGCGAATGGCGTATTAGTGTTTTCTTTCGTGGGTTTTAAGACCACTGAAATCCCCGTGAGCAGCAGGTCTTCTATTGACTTAAACATGGAGCTCGATATCAAGGCCTTAGAGGAGATTGTGGTGGTAGGCTATGGTGAGCAAAAACGGTCAGACCTTACCGGCGCTATTGCCACGGTAAAGTCGGAAGATATTAAGAACCTGCCTGTGAATAGTGTTGCAGATGCCATTCAAGGCAGGGTGGCAGGGGTATATGTTACCCCGAGCAGTGGCGAGCCCGGTAGCCAGCCCAACATTACGATCCGTGGGCCGGGTAACCTTAACGGGGTAGCGCCGCTTTATGTGGTGGATGGCATGCCGTTTTTTGGGACGGGATTCAACTTTAACATCCAAGATATTGAATCGATAGAAGTGATCAAAGATGCCAGCGCAGCGGCTATTTATGGAACGTTAGGTTCCGGGGGTGTGATCTTGATCACAACAAAAAAAGGACAATCCGATCGTATCACGACAGGGGCCAACGTGAATTACGGGGTAAGGCGGGTATTTAACCTGCCCGAGTTACTCGGTCGCGACCGGTATATCCAGGCCCAAATCGCTAATGGCGCTCCTCCTGACCAGTTTAATGGTACTTTTCCCGATACGGATTGGTTTGACGAACTCTATGATGCTGGTATTGAGCAGAACTACACCGCTTATTTGAGCGGAGGGGGCGAAAAATCCACCTTCTATGCATCGATGAATTACCAAAGCTTAGAGGGTGTCCGCATCGATAACCTTGTGGAGCGTTACACTTTACGATTAAATTCTGAGCATAAAGTAAACAAGCGGCTTACGGTAGGGCAGACACTTTACGGTACCTACACCATGTCAAACCCTACCCAACTTCCCAACTCCGGGCCTTTAAGTTTTCGGACCTCACCCCTGGTCCCTGTAAGGGAGCCGAATGGTGACTGGGGCCGGGACACCTTTTCCCAGCGTGGTAACGCGGTGGCCGAGGAATTTGTCAACTTCCAGGAAGATGAGTCTTATATCCTGAATGCCTCCGCTTACCTGGATTGGGAGATCATCGATGGGTTGCATTTCCGGACCAACGGTGGGATCAACCTGGAAAACAGCAACAGCTATTATTTTGACTATGCATTCGATTTTGGACGGGTAGAGCGCGTCCAGGAAGAGTTCGGCCGGGAATTCGCCAATCGACGTCAACTGTTGGCGAATTACACGTTGATGTATACTAAAAATTTCAATGATAAGCATGATGTGAGCGCTATGATCGGGTATGAAGCCAGGAAGGATAAATTCTCTAACTTGCAAGGGAACGCTTTCTTTCCGCAAGTTCCCTTGGCGCAGAATTCTGATCTTAGCGTGACCGACACGTTAAATAGACCCGTTTTTCGAGGGGCGGATAACTATCGCATCTTATCGCAGTTCGGACGGATCAATTATTCGTATCAAGGCAAATACTTAGCGCAGTTCAATGTCCGTCGCGATGGCGTAGCCACAGTTTTTGGGCCGGGTAATAAATACGGGGTATTCCCCTCCATGTCCTTAGGTTGGAAGATCAGCGAGGAGAACTTTATGGCCTCAGTCTCGCAAGTAAGCAATTTAAAATTGAGGTTTAGCCTAGGATCGTTGGGCAACTTTCAAGGGATAGACAACTTCCTCTTTATCGGGGATTTTTCCCCGGGGTTTGCCGTGGACCTTGGAGGCGGAAAGCAGGGCAGTATTAACCTGTCCAACAAACTGCCGAATGAAGATATACAGTGGGAAACCATCCGTACATTGAACATAGGTGTAGACGCCGGGTTCTTTGAAAACAAGCTGACCCTTTCCGTGGATTGGTACGACAGGACCACCCAAGATATGCTGTACCAAGTTCCCCTTTCTGCCGTTGCAGGGTTGGGTGAAGATGTCCAGTTCAACATTGGAGAGGTGAAAAATACGGGGCTGGAATTTGCTTTGGAATACAGGAGTTCTGTGGGCGACGTGTCTTACAACATCGGTGCTAACGGGGCCTTTAACCGTAATGAGCTCGTTTCACTTTCGCCGGATGTTATTGACCAGCAGATCTTTTCAGGGTCTACAAATGAAGCGTACGCTTTTGCGCAAGCCAGCAGGAGTGCGCCAGGGGAGCCGCTAGGGCAGTTTTGGGGATTCGTTACTGACGGCATTTACCAGCAAGATGACCCGGATGGACCTTCTTTAGATGGATCTACCCCGTTAGCCGGTGACTTGATCTATCGTAACATTACCGATGACGATATCATCAACGATGATGATAAGACGTTCATTGGAAACCCATGGCCGGATTTTAATTATGGGATCACGATGGGGGCCCAATGGAAAGGGTTCGACTTACAGTTGTTCTTTACCGGTGTACAGGGTGTGGATATCCTTAATACCACGCGATCTTTTGAACACCTGTTCTTTAACGACTACAACAGTACAGAGGCCATATACAGGACCTCCTTTTTCGACGGCAACGGGGTGACAGATCTACCTCGTTCTACGGAACGTAATTGGAGCCAAATATCTGATTTTAATGTTCAAGATGGCTCTTTCCTGCGGCTAAAGAACCTCCAGGTGGGATACAATTTGCCGCAGGCATGGCTGGACAAGATCCACGCCTCGTCTTTAAGGATCTTTTTTATGACAGACAACCTGTTCACGATCACCTCTTATGACGGGATCGATCCTGAGTCAGCGCTTAGCGGTAGGGTGACAGCTACCTCACCTACCGGGGAGGTACAATCTAGGGGAATAGATAATTCCACCTTCCGATATCCCAACTCCAGGTTATTTTCTGTAGGTGTGAACGTTGAGTTTTAATCAATAAAAATATGAAAACAAAGCTAGGTAAAAATAAAAATTGGGTAGAGCTGTTGGTCTTTTCCGGTGTGCTACTGGCCGTGGTATGGTCTTGCAGCGACGACTTCTTGGATACGGAAAATACGGACGTGCTGGCAACAGATAATTTTCCTGCCAGGGTGGAAGACATTGATCTGATGGTAAACGATGTTTATGGTCGCATTCGTTTTGGTTTTTTCGACGGGTATCCCCATGCTATAGTAGGGGTGGGCGCGTCTCACTATGGGGACCAGGCTTTCAGTGATGACCGGTTTGACCAAGGCAGCAGGGCCAATTTTAACCCCGATAACCCGATCATCAGGGAGATTTGGGATAAACACTATGAGAACATTGGGAAGGCCAATGCCACTCTTGAAGCTATCGAAAGGCTACGTACGAATGGCACTATCCTATCCGGGGATGAGCTGCAAACGTTGAGCTACCGGGAGGGTGAGATCCTGTTTTTGAGGGCATGGAATTATTATTATTTGATCAATTTCTTCGGCGAATCTTTTATCACGCCTAGCGGTGGTGGAGAGAGACGCGGAGTTCCGCTTATCGACCGGGTGCCTGTAAGCTTGGAAGAGACCCAGCGTGAGAGGGCCACGGTGCAACAAGTTTGGGATTTCATTAAAAGGGATCTGAGGCAGTCTGAAGCCCTACTGGACAATAAAACATGGGACGGCGATCAAAGAGCCCGGGTTGGTATTTGGGCGGTGAAAGGTTTTATGGGCAGGGCGCATGTATTTACCCAGCAGTGGGATAGCGCCATGACGGTATTGAGAGACGTGATCGATAACAGCGGAAGCTCACTCGTGTCATTCGATGTGTATGCCAATATGTTCAATAACGAAAATACGTTCAATTCAGAATCCATTTTCGAGATCAATTATAACGATTCGGATGTCAGTGTGGGCGGATGGGGCAAAGAAGATGCATCCACCCTCTACCCGATCCTTATCGGGCCCAATTATTACGCAGATCCGGCCGAAAACAATCCCACTTGTAATGGCTTCTGTAACTTTTTTCTGCATGATAAGAGTATCCTGCGGTTTGGATGGACGGATACTACGCGCATCACCTACAGTCGTTCCGAGTACATCGACCTTTCTAATCGTGTTCGGCAGGATCAGTCCGTGGATCCGCGCCTTTGGGTGAACGCCCAGCAACCCCGGGTGGATTCTATTTTTGTAGATGACAATATGGTAGCCATTGCCAAAAATAGGGGAGAAGGAGATATGGATACCCGCGATGATTATGCTTGGAGTTTCCGCAAGTTCACATTAACAAGTCGTAACTTTTGGTCCGGTCCGCAGGCAGCCATTGCCATGAATATGTACTGGCTCAGGCTAGCAGATGTATATTTGCTCTATGCGGAGGCTAACCTCAACGCCGGCGATAATGCGACTGCATTGGAGTACATCAATAAAGTGAGGAGACGGGCATACGATCTCCCAATAGACGCTGCCTCGGCGGTGGATTACCCCAGCTTAACTGCTCCTACAATGGCCAGCGCCGGGGATCCTTTGAGCAATGACCCACTAAAATACGAGCGGTGGGCAGAGCTTTTTGGCGAGCATGGAAGCTGGTGGTTTGATGTATGTCGTTGGAGGATCGGCGCCGAAGAGGCCGCATATTACGAAAGGGTCAATTCCGGGGAACTGAACTGGAACGACAATCGAAACTATGCATTGCCCATACCCCAAACCCAGATCAATGCGGACAATATAGGGCAAAATCCTGGGTATTAGTTTTGTTTAGCCTTTGCGATTACGGGTGATGATCATTTTTGCAGGTTTTTAAGAGTTGCAATAGGCAATTTGGCAGTAGACAATATATAACCAAGACACTCATCCTCGTTTGTAACGAGGATGCTCGTGTCACCTGGGACGAAACCGAAGCATTTGTAATGTGGTTTTTCGACGTGGCGCTAGTGTCGTGTCAAGCCTCAACTGACGTGTAGAATTAAACAATGAACTCTATTTGCCAAGTTGGGAAGTTCTCGACAAGTTAGCAATAGGCAAAGGGC
>JANQLQ010000170.1 GCA_028280565.1 Fulvivirga sp. | reverse complement strand
ACACTTTCCACCGATAGAGGTGGCACAAGTTAATCCGATACGACTGGCATACTTTACGCCGATATCAATGGCACATATTCACCGATATATCCAACTCTTACTTCACTTATTTCCTTATCGTTCCAGAAATTACTGTAATGATTTTTAATATTGTTAATTCTGTTGATTTGACGAGTACTCCAAACTACAATTGTAGCTGCTGTAATTGTAGCCATTGCTGTTACTATAAAAGAGATACTTTGAAGGTTATCCCAGGTATTAAATTGACTAGTGTCGTTCAGGTAGCATTCCATTGAAGAGGGTAAAATTGGTTATGGTATTAATTATTGCGCATAACCTCTAGCTAGCTGGCCAGTACGTCGTACGCTAACTCGCTACGCATAATACCAAGATAGCGCAGCTAGTCAATACTCGCAACGTTAACTACTAAGAACTGCATTCAGAAGATTAAATCAAGAAGCAAGAAAGTCGCTAGGGGAGATAAGATTTCAGAATGGGTAGCGAAGCGATGAAGTTGAGATGGAACTAGCAGAAAGCATGTCTTTTGTATAAGCTCTTAATCTACTTCCTTAGTAAATTAAATATGTCGTAATACTGACGAATTTGTCGATAAGATAAGCCTTTATGGCTCAATAAGAGTCGATTTGATTCAAACTTTATGGTGTACTTACGAATATTATGACAAGTGAATTTTACATAGGGGTAGGAGTTCTGAATCTAAGTAACTTTTGTGGTCAATCACGAATTTTTTTTCATGTAACCATTGTCACTTCAGAGTCAACATACTCAGACTCACTACCATTTTACCACTATCCTTATTCTGGTTAATTGCTTTTTAATTTTCATAAATTCACTGTTCCCTATTGTTTCATTGTATTCTACAGCGAAAATAATCTCGATTAAAACACTTCGATACCAAGAACCTAGCAATGGCAGGAGGGGCAACCGGTCTTGGATTAGCATATCTGGAGGCGCAAAGAGTGTTAGGAGGCAATGAATGGGAACAAAGAGCGGATTTCATCTTTAGCTCATTGGTCCACAGTGAGTACAAGACCAAGGAAACACGTTACTGGATTGTGGATGGCAGCATCATTCAAACTGCCGATTTAATGACCGGTAATAGTGGGATCCTACATTTTCTTTTGAACTATGGCTGACCAGGGACGGAGATCTTTTTATGAAAAGGCTGCAACGGACCTAACTTGGAGAAGTGTCTCGGCAGAAAAAATCATTACCCGACCAATCAGACCTCTTGTTAAAACAAATAATGATACAATAGTTAAATATAGTTCTCTTAGGCAATTCGTTGGTTCACTAATTAGACTTGTCAATAAACACCTTATTTTGTTAACAATTATAAGTCCTAAGAATACGAAGAAACATGAACGAATCAACCGTTTGGTATTAAGAATGCCTAAAAAATGAGGTGTAGTTCATTTCTTGTTTAAGGTGCTTCCCAGGACTGTTTAGTACAAATTGCAAGGCCCAATGGAGACTAGAACAAATGCCGTATTCATCATCCTTAAAAACGTGTTGTTTGCCCCTCCCTGCTCTTCATTTAATTCAATTGGCAACTTCAGAATAGCCTGGCCTGGCGATGGACGGTTCGGTTAACGTGGGATGTTGGTTATAATAGTTCACCGAGCGTCCGCTCAATGCTGTCAACTTAAGGAAAAAGTTTTATTTTGTAGGTGTATATTTTTTCAACTATATCTTAAAGAGTTATGTCTACTTTATCTTCTCTTTTTTTCTCAGCTCAAGCACCAACTGAATGATCATGATTTTCAGCGAAACCATATCCACTCGCAGCGCCACTTCCAGCGTGAAAGGGTCTTGGGGTTTACTCACATCACCGCGATGTTGATCAATCGCATTGTCAAGGGGCTGAGTATTGAAATCGCTAATTTTCTCAATCTCTTCACCCCGGGACGCACCTGTAGTAAACAAGCCTTTAGCAAAGCGCGCCAAAAGCTCAAGCATACCGCATTTATTGCACTCAACGAGTTATATGTAGGTTCTTTTTACCAAAGTACCCTCTACAAGTCCTACCAACATAAATACAGGCTCTTGGCGGTCGATGGGAGCCTGTGCCAACTGCCTGCGGCTGGGCCGATCACTGCCCATTTTGGGGAATGGAAGAATCATACCTCCCAAGGGATGCCAATGGGGAGAGCTTCCTTAGTCTACGATGTATATAACCGGGTGACAGTGAGCGCACGGTTAGCGAGTTTAGACGACAGTGAGACCGACCTATTTCGAGCGCAATATGAAGAACTATCTGTGCAACCGTACGGTACAGATACCCCCCTTTACCTGCTAGACAGGGGGTATCCTTCCCATGACTTGTGTCAAATGATGGACCGCAATGGGGATTTCTTCTTGGTGCGTTGCCGGGAGAATTTTTGCAAACCTGTTGCTGACTTTGTTCAATCAGGCAAGTGGGAAGATTGGATCGTTCTTTCTTCCCGCCCATGGTATCCCAAGCAAGGAGAAAAGAAGCCGCTTTACCGAGCCGCTTACCGTCAGGATCGTTCGCATCCTGCTACCGGGCGGGCAATATGAATACTTGTTGACCAACCTTGCCCAGGCCAGTCTCCAAGCCTTGAGTCACTTGTATTCCCTGCGTTGGGGCGTAGAGACCTACTATGATTACCTCAAAGATAGTATGGAACTGGAGAATTTTTCTTCCAAAACCGTTGAAGGTGTTTTACAAGACTTCCATGCCTGTATATTGGGCAGTAACTTGGTCAATATGCTCATCAACGAGGCAGAGGAAGAATTGCAAGAGCCACCGCAAAAAAAGAAGAACAAATACACCTACCAGATCAACCGAAAGACCGCCACGGGGATACTTCGAAACCAAGTGATCAACATCCTGTTCTTGGCCGAGGATATCCCTTCCCAATTAGAACACCTTAAAAAGCAAATAAAAACCAGTAAAACAGCGATTGTACCCCATAGAAAATTCCCAAGAAGCAAACAGAAACGTTCACGTAGAAAATTCCATATGGCGAAGAAAAAAGCGCTCTAATCACTTAAGTTGACAGCATTGAGCGGACGCTCTTAGTGATTTAGAGTCTTAGGACCGCTCCGCTTAACCTAAGACTAGGGCTAGGAAGTCAAAGCGCGGTGGATCGCCCTCAAGTTAGGGAAGCGGAGGAATGTGGCAAAGGGAATGGCTCACGTTCAACGACCCTGCAGGTAGCGGCTCTCGCAGAGGTCCCGCGCTCCTGCCACCGGCCGGAATGACGATCCTTTTTTAATTTCATCTCACTAGTGTCTAGTCAAGTATGATTTTACGGGTATAATAGTTATCTTAACTGTTAGATGAAATTGTTATTACCATGAAAAAATACAAAGTAACGCTAACCCCTTCAGAAGAAAGCTTTCTTGAAGAACTGAGAA
>JANQLQ010000181.1 GCA_028280565.1 Fulvivirga sp. | reverse complement strand
AGGGTCCATTCGATCACACACGAGAGGGGGGCAGCTTCGTAACCCACCCACAAACTACGCCAGCCTCGCTGTGACGATTAATTTCCCCATTTTGTCATTTCAACTCCAAGCATTTTCGTGAAAATGGTAGCATCCGCCGTGACGATCCCTTTTTTTCTTGTTATTTCAGCTCCTGGCACTTTTTAAATGCATTCACCCTCAATGGCGTATTTTAATCGGCTTGACGGTGTTTTAAATTTTCCTTGTCCCAATCCATGTTAAGTGATATGACAAGCCGTTTAAAGGTTTTAGCTTATCGAGCAAACGGTACCCAGTTTTACCGTTTAAAAATATAGCGGGTGATGAAGATCCCTTGGCCGTCCGTTTCCCCGCCATCACTTTCAACGCCACTTACTACAAAGGCCAACTCCCAGCCATTGGCAGCCATTTGGGTGAGTTTCGACGAGATCATAGCGTCGTTGGAAGCTATATTTTGAAAATTGATCCCCGTAGCGCTAAAAAAATTCAGCATTTTGGTTTCCTCCAAGTTGTCGATTTTCAGGTCCCTTCGCCTAATTTGTCCTTGATCGGTGTCGGTTCCTTGTTTGCGCTCGGTGGTAAAGGCGTCCACATCCATCTCTTGTTGGTTACTGATCATACGTGACCGGCCGATCCCCATCGGCACCACGGATTCTATCGTGGTGATAACGGCGTATTCTTGGGCGAAAGATGAAAAGAAAGGAGCTAGTATCCCGACAAAAAACAACAATGACTTTTTCACAATGGATTTCATTTCGTAATAGTTTGATTTGACATATGTTACGAACTAATTTCCAAATACCCTGCCAGTATTTTAAACTAATTCATCTTATTTCTATTTTAGAACTATGGATGAAAGGATCTTGGAAAAAGGAATGGCCTGGTTCGAGCAAAAGAATTGGACCCCTTTTCCTTTCCAACTCGCGGCTTGGGAGGCCTATTTACAGGGTAAACATGGGCTCGTAAATGCTCCTACAGGAAGTGGCAAAACCTATTCCCTGGTTATCCCTATTTTATTGGAGTTTTTAGAAGATACAGAAGACGAGGACCTTGTCTTAAAGAAAACAGGTCTGCGAGCTATTTGGATCACCCCAATCCGGGCGCTGGCCAAAGAGATTGCCGGGTCCGCTGAAAAGGCCATCAACGGGCTGGGGCTTCCTTGGACAGTGGCTACACGAACAGGAGACACCTCGCCACAGGACAGGGCTAAGATGAAAAAGTCTCCCCCTGGGATTTTGGTGACTACCCCCGAGAGTTTGCATATCATGATCGCCCAGAAGGAGTATCCTAAGTTCTTCAAAGAGTTAAGGGCTATTGTTTGTGATGAATGGCACGAGCTGATAGGCTCCAAGCGTGGAGTGCTCATAGAGCTGGCGCTGTCCAGGCTTAAAACGATCTGTCCGAAACTAAAAGTGTGGGGCATATCTGCCACCATTGGGAACATGGAAGAAGCCGTGGATGCGCTATTAGGAAACTCCAAGGTGCCAGGAAAGTACGAGGTGATACGCTCGGACATTAAAAAATCGATAGAAGTGGAATCTATCCTTCCGGATAGCGTTGAAGAGTTACCGTGGGCAGGTCACTTAGGGATAAACCTCATCGATAAGGTAATCCCAATCATCAAGAACAGTAAGAGTACCCTAATCTTTACCAATACACGCTCTTTTGCAGAAATTTGGTATCAAAAACTGCTGGATAGGGCACCCGGGCTGGCCGGAATAATGGCGATGCACCATGGTTCGATTAGCCGCGAGCTACGGGATTGGGTAGAAGATGCGTTGCACAGTGAGCATTTGAAGGCCGTGGTCTGTACCTCCAGCCTCGACTTAGGGGTAGATTTCCGGCCCGTTGAAACGATCATCCAGGTGGGGAGTCCAAAGGGAGTGGCCCGGTTTATGCAACGCGCCGGCAGGAGCGGCCACCAGCCTGGCGCCTTAAGCAGGATCTGTTTTGTTCCCACGCATTCATTGGAGCTGATCGAGGCTTCGGCGCTACGACAGGCGATGTTTGAAGGATTGGTGGAAGACAGGATCCCGTACATCCGTTCCTTTGACGTTCTCATCCAGTACCTGGTCACACTCGCAGTTTCCGATGGGTTTAAGCCCGCAGAGATCTATCCCGAAGTTCAAGGTACCTTTGCCTATAACTCCATAACCCCGGAAGACTGGAACTGGCTCTTAGCATTTATCACAACCGGTGGCACGGCACTCACGGCTTATGACGAATTTCAAAAAGTAGAAGTAGAAGATGGAGTATTTAAGGTGACCAAGAGAGGGATCGCCATGCGGCATCGTCTTTCCATTGGCACTATTGTCAGTGATGTATCCATGCAAGTAAAATACCTCAGCGGTAAATACCTGGGCACCATCGAAGAGTATTTTATTTCTAGGTTAAACCCCGGCGATGTGTTTTGGTTTGCCGGCCGTAATTTGGAATTGGTCAGGATCAAAGATATGGCGGTGCAGGTGAGAAACACTAAAAAAAGAGCAAAAGCAGTGCCTTCGTGGCAGGGCGGGCGCATGCCTCTTTCCTCCCAAATGTCTGTGATGCTTCGGAAAAAGCTGCATGAAATGACACTTGAAAGAGAGGATCAAGATATCGAACTGAAGTTTTTGAAGCCGCTAATGAAGCTGCAAAGAGACCGTTCACACCTGCCTACCAAAGAGGAGTTCCTCGTTGAATCTTTCAAAAGTAAAGAAGGGTTTCATGTAGTGATGTATCCTTTTGAGGGGCGCCAGGTCCATGAAGGTATGGCGGCTTTACTGGCATTGAGGATCTCTAGGATAAAACCGATCACGTTCAGTATTGCTATGAACGATTACGGGTTCGAGCTGCTTTCTGACCAGGAGATCCCAGTCTATGAAGCAATAGAGACAGACGTATTGAGTACCGATAATTTATGGGAAGATATACAGGCGGGCATTAATTCCGTAGAAATGGCCCGTAGGCGTTTTAGAGACATCGCGGCCATTTCCGGGTTGGTCTTTAAAGGCTACCCGGGACACCTGCTGAAAGAGCGACACATCCAGTCTTCCTCCCAGTTGTTTTTTGATGTATTTCACGATTATGACTCCCATAACTTACTATTGACACAAGCTTATGAAGAGGTGATGGAATTCCAGCTAGAGGAAGCCCGGATGCGCCGAGCACTTGAAAGGATCAACGAGCAAAAGATCATCATCACAACACCGGACAAACCTACCCCTTTCGCTTTCCCCATCATGGTAGACCGGCTTTCAAGGGATAAATTGAGCTCTGAAAAGCTGGAAGACAGGGTGAAAAGAATGGAGTTGCAGTTTGAATAGAAGTGGCTTTGGTAAATTAGAAATTTGAAACCAGGAAGATGAAACTAGGAAAAATGACTCGATAAAAAATGTAGAGAAGGATTGAGTCTGAAAGCTTAAACCTTTTGAAAATCAACTGGTCCCAAATTACGCATTAGAAAATCCTATTGCCGAAAGAGTTGTGCCTATCCATTTACTTAAACACTTTATTGTCGGTTGCAAAATAGCCTAATTCCTGGAACTCAGTGACCACACTGTCAGCATAGTTCTGGGTGAAAAATGGCTCGAGCAAATAGGTAAACCCGGAACCAATAAAACGGCTTTTCATTTCGATATCGGAGGCCTGTAGTCTTTCGTGTTGTTCCTTTTCCTGGGGAACAATCTGGACCTGGTAATACTCCAAATAATCACCGGAACGATATTGCCTGATGGCCTCGCTGAATTCGTCAATAATATATTGATTCTCCGGTCCGCTGCGTCCACTTTGATCGGATAACTGCTTGATGACTTTCAACATGAGTTTAAGCTCCTTCTTAGTGGGGTTGAGATCAAGGTATCTCCTGATCTCTATTGACATACCAAACAGCGCAGATACATCCTTTTTTTTATACCTGCTGATCCATTCATCCCATGATACTTTGATTCCCCATTCATTCGCTATTTGTTCCACAAATGCTTTTTCTTTTTCATTCAGCACCTTATCTGTAAGGGCTGTTGCCGCTAATAAATCAATGACTTTTTCTCTTGATTCAATGTTAAAGAGGTATTTGGCGAGATTGAAGACTTCTTTGGTCTCCCTTTCAAGGGATTTTCCGAGAAGGTTGAAGAAATTAGACCTCTTATTACCCGCTACCCATACGCCTGCTGCGACCATAATCTGGACAATAGCAGCGCAGATCCATATCATTCCATCGATCACTCCTTGCCACTGTTGAGCAAAAAAGTAGTTCAGTGTGAAGATCGATCCCGGGATCATTCCAATGGCACGGGCAGATATTGAAATACTGTCGGCCACCTCTTTGATATGCCTTCTTGTCCACAGCTTATTTAACGTCAGGTAGACTTCCACCACGGAAAACAGGATCACACCATACGCGAGCATATGGATTATTTGTTGAAAGGTTGACATGGCCGGTTTGAATTATGGCTTAAAAGTATGGAATACGTTAACGGATCACTACCCGTTTAACTCCCCGCCCTTCGTTGGTTTCAAAACGAACGAGGTATATACCAGGAGGCTGATGGGTAAGGTCCAGTTTTTCTATTATTTCGTCGCTACCCGCTATTGGCCAACGATCCAGGAATTTGCCCCACGATGTATAAAGGGCTATCCATCCTGATATCTCTCCTTGCTGGACCAATCGAACACTTACGATGCCAGCAGAGGGGTTCGGGAACACCGTAAATGGTTTTTCAAATTCTTGAACAAATGATTCAAATCCGGGCGGGACCAGCCTTCGGCCACCTTCCGAGTCAGAGCAGTCACTTATGGTTACCGGTTTTACCCGTTGCCGGTTCGTACAATCTTCCAACGTAACCGTTAGGGTAACATTATAGGTCCCGGGTTCTTCGAAACTATGTATCGGGTTCTGTTCGGTGCTTGTTATACCATCTCCAAATTCCCAAAAAAAGCTGTCCGGTATTTTATCAGAGAGTTCAATAAATTGGAGGGTATCAACGGTACATCCTTGCGCCACGACCAGGAAATTAGGATCGATAGTTTCCCCGGCAAAATTGATGGTGAGCTCATCGGTAGCCTCACACCCGAGATCATCGGTTACCGTTACAGATACCGGACCCTCTTCCGTAACAAAAGTTGTATCGGCAGCAGAACCATTGGACCACTGGTAAGTAACAAAACCGCCGGGTGCCCTTATGACCGTACTAGCACCTTCACATACCGTCTGGTCCTCTCCTAGCTCGACTGTGGCTACCCGGACATTAACGATTAAAGAATCAAGTAAAGTGCAGTTCGTACCGTCGATTACTTCCACGGAAAACGTTCCCCCTTCACTTACAGTGATAGAAGTAGTTGTTTCTCCGGTTGACCATAAATAAGATCCAAATGCACCCCCTGCGACAATTTCGTATTGATCTCCCTCGCAGATCGTAACTTCTTCTTCCTGTATAATAACCGGCATAGGCAAATCAAACTCTACCGCACCTATGTCCCGTGGGTCGTTCCTTGGTTGACTAAAAAAGTCGTCTTGAACGACAACTACCATCGTAGCCGACCCGTCCAAACCATAATGGCACACCCTGGGGGTTCCGTCTTCGATGAAGGGTACATTGAAGTTAACGGAGTTCAGATCGATCATGCCGGTCTGCTGGTGTTCAGGGAAAGAACTACCGAAAGACGATAATGAACCAGTGGCAAAAATATTATTAAAGTCTACCTCGTTCATGTTTATACCGTTCCCACTATAGACTTCAAAACCCCCGAGGTTGATCATATTATTATTGAGTAGGCGATTCTCGAAGCCAGAGACGAACAGAACGCACTTGTCTCCTGAAGATACGTTAACCGTATTATGAATAAAATCGACATTATCGGTAGCCAGCCAAAATATGGCGCTGGTCGTATTGGATGTGCTTTGAATATCAAAGTAGTTATTGAAAATATCGATTGAAGTGCTATCGAGTATAGCATCACCGTTTAAGAAAAGCGCGGCCTGCCCGTTGTTCAATACAAAACGGTTCCGTTTAAGGTCAAAATCGAACGAACTCCAAAATTCCAATCCTAAATAATTGGCAAACGATGTTCCAAGGTTCTGCACAACATTATTTTCCATGCGAACACCGAAATTGTTCCCTAATGAAAGACCTTGCCGAAATTGGTGCAGGAAAGTATTGTTCAGAATGTTGCCTCTTAAAACACCATCAAATGAGAGTCCGAAGTTACCATTCTCCAACAGGCTATTGGTCAAATTGAACTGTTCGCTACCCCCGACAAAAATAAGCGTAATGAAATCTGTAGGAGAGGTGGCCACCTGGCCGATAACATGGCAATCGTCTATGGTAATATCAAGCGAGTTATCGATATACAATACACTTGCTACGTCGGGGCTGGTATTGCCAAATGTGAGCCTTCTAAAGGTAACGTGTACGGCTTGGTCAAGGCTAACGGTATAGTTGGTAATCACGGTGTTTGCGTCAAAAGTGATTAAGGCTTCATCTCTATCACCAAGGCCTTCAAAAATAAGATCAGCAGAAGATAAACCCGGTATTCTTGTGCTATCAATGAGAAATTGTTCTGCATAGACGCCCGGCTCAATTCCAAAAACAACGTCGCCGACGACGCCCTGGGCCTCCATATCGGCGATCGCCGCGCTAAAATCGTTATAATCTGCCGTAGGGGAAGACCCAATGATAAAACTCCCGGTGAGCTGTGCATATGAATGGCTCGCTACGAGAAGAAATAAACAAAGAAGACCCCTGCTAATCACTCTTATCATAATCATTCATTCAAGACTTGTACACGTTTTCATTCTACTGGGTGCTTACCGCAACCACTTCACTTAATACACTCTTTTTCCCGCTCTTTTCAACGACTTTAATCGCGTAATAATACGTTCCCGGGTCCTTAACCCCATCCTCAAAAGTATTTTCACTTGCTCCTACTGACCTATAACGCTTCACTTTATCATTCCCAAAATTGCGATAGATCATAAACCTGTAATCCCCTCTCTCATCGTAGACCCATTTGAGTTCGATGGAATTTTTTGAATCATTATAGTTTGCCTCCAACGAAGAGACCTGGTCCATGAGCTTTTTATCAATCACACGCGCTTGTACAGGGAAAGATTCTTTCGAACGCAAATTATCATCATCTATGGCGGCAATTGTGTACCTGTATACCACCCCTTTATTCGCTGTTGAATCATAATAGCTCCTATTCCCCTTTTCAACCATGAATTTAGCCGGTGATTCGTCACTCCCCGATCGGGTCCTGGTTATTTCCTGCGCAATCACATCTTTACTTGAACTAGGCTCCCAATTAAGTTCAACATAACTTTCGGTGACAAGAGGATTTTTAAAAACCGGTGCTACAGGTGGAAGGATATCGGGTTTTTGAGCCTCAATTACTTCGGAAAATTCAGAATGGTTATAATGATTATCCACTGACTGGACTTTGTAGTAGATCTTGTCGGTAAGAGTTTTCAGTGGAATTGAATAAGAATACGATCTGTTGGCTACGGGGGTGGTCGTCAATTGCGTGAATTCATGGGATTTCCGGTTGCTATAATATACCCGGTATCCTAATAGGCGCTCCCCCCCGGGAATTTCCTGTTCCCAGGTGAGCCGCACTTGCCCGGTGGTATCAATATCGGCCATAAGCTGTGTAGGAGCCGGTGGAGCGAGGGTATCTGGTATATTGACAAAAACAGGAAAGGAATAGGCTGCGTTGCCTACCGTATCTTTGATCCCAAGCCGGAAATAATGGGAATACTGGTGCGGTTCGGGGATAAAGGAATACGTAGTATCACTGGTGCCCAAAGCCGGTTCAATGGTAGACCAAACTGCAGTTGGTGCATCCCGCCGCTGTAGGTAAAATGAATCAAAGTCTGCCGGTATAGCTGGTATTCTCCAAATGAGATGAACCTGTTGTTTCTTTGCCCGGTACTTTCCTGATATCAGCTGGGGGTTGGCGGGCGGGGTCAAATCTCTACCCATTCCCGAAGCAGTAGCGGTTTCACTCTTATCTCCGAATCCATCCAACCCGGTAATCTTATACGTATAGCTCACATAGTTTTCATCGAGTCGGTCCACATATTTGTAATAAGAAAAATTGTTGCCTAGTGAATCAAACACTTCGATGGGTTCGCTGACCAGGACATTTTGTGTGAGTGTGTCAAATGTAGTTCCGCCGTCACTACTTCGCTCAATAAAAAAAGCGGAGTATTGATCATTAGGAACAACTGGCCAGCGTAGTTCCACTGCATTCTCCAAAGATGACGTTCGAAATTCCTTTAAAAACATCGCTTCTGTTTTGCCTTGGAATTCGACATATCCATCTGCCTGTTCATCGAGCCAGTCCACCCATCCAATCACCTGCGTTGAATCTAAATTTTCGTAGGATAGGTTCATTAAAGAATCCATTTTAGCAACTTCTGCTGAGTCAGCCAGGCAGACCCGGTACTCATAGGTTGTCCCTTTTTGAACCGTCTTATCGACATATCGTAATCCCAAACCATTCGCCGCAGTTACCGACAGGTCCGCTGCCAATAGAGTGAACCCATAAATAGATTCATCCTGTTGTGCTTTCACTCCAAACCCTACTTCATCGGCATTAACGTCGAGGGAGCCTGTAGTTGCACCTGCCGCTATGATTGCGTATTTGTCATCCGTAGGGAAAACGGTAGCCCATTGGGCAGAATCATAGGCTTTGATCGGGTTAGAGAGGGACGCTGGAGCGGTAATGATCATCTCCTCGTCCTGTTCTGACAACGTATCGGGATCGTAGGGAAATTCGTATCGCTTAACGACGTACCCTAGTTTATTCCCTTTGACCAGCAGCGACCTGGTGGTCGGGGCCCAACGAAGTACCAAGGAATCCGAATACTGTTTATGCCTCAACGCAATGTATTCCTGTACTTCCACGTCATTCGGTACAGTATCTTTCACCACGTAAGATTCAAAAAAGTTAGCAATGGCAACACTATCTACCGGGGTATAACTTGTAGAATCCTGCTCTTGAGCGTGAGCCAGCACACTTAACATTACTAAAAGAGTGACCAGTATTCTAGTTAAACCCATGGATAATCTCATGATCAACATTGTTATTGATTTAATTTTAACCAATAAATCCCTGAAACATTTGATTCCGGGTTTCTCCAACCGATGCCCCATCTCGAGTTTTTAAGCGCTCCGTCAGCATTCCAATTCTTATATACATACTTACCATTGTTAAAACGATACCCCTTCTTAGTATTGTTATTTGCAGTATTTTGCAAGTTGCGGTGAACATCTGCCACCCAGCGCTCTGCCAAGGTATAAAAGCGCACGCTGGTAGATCCCTCTTGGGTGTACCCGTTTCCCGCGACACCACTAGTTTTTTCTGAATCGGTCAACCATGACTGGCAAAAACTACGACTCATCCAATTGTATCCTTTGGACGAACCCCAGACATCCCATTTGTTCCATCTGAGGGCATTGTCTCTATGCCCCCTCCAGCGGCTCCTGTTCCTGCTCCTATTGCGCTTATAATCCCTTCTCCTGCCACTAAGACTGCTGGCTGTGTTCCTGAGCTGATAATAGCGCGTCATGATAGACTTAACCTTCGAATCAGCACTGTAATCATGGTCAATGCGGTGCAGGTAAAACACAGAAGGCCACCGTAGATCATAACCGTTGATTGAAAAATTATAGCCGTTAAAATCTATGGCATCGAAGCGCTCCGATGACCGCAGCCCTCCATGCACCTCGTATCTTTTGGTGTTGTAACCCCTGTAACGCTCCGTGTAGCTTTTCTCCCTCGAAAAATAGAAATCACCAATTTTATCGGCCGGGCTATCATAGCTGGATTTTCTAAAGTACCAACTATAGATCTGCTTATCTTCAATGTCTGCCTCATTTGTACCCGATAGACGGCGCTGCCTTACTTGAACCCCTTCTTTTTGTTGGTTTGTATTGGTCGCCAAGCTAACCTTGCCTGCCTTTTTATACTCCCCAACTATTGAAATTTTAAAAATATTTCCATCACGGCCATTGATCCAGCTATTCCAGGAACTGTTCCCTCCTTGAATAAATGCTAATTTTATAGAGGCATGCTGTTGTTCAGAATATTGAACAGGTGCTGTCCTGGAACCTCCGCCTGTCAGATCTTCGATCTTCATTTTGTATTCGAAATCAGCATCATCTTCGAACAGGTAGCCCCAACCTGCCATTTTCATATAAACGACAAAATCGGACGTACTTGATCGGTCATAGATGTTTCTGCCATCTTTAAAAGGGAATGATATTGCTACGGCATCATCAGGAATGAAATCCGGGAGCTGCCCGGTTCGGAACCAAATGGTTTTGGACTCCTCTCCATTCAAAATTTCCCAGCTACTTCTTCCTTTTTTACGCTTTTTCCACTTTACTTTTACGGTCACGGAATAGTCAGTATACGGCTTAAGCATATCTTTCAATGCCAAAGAGGCCGTGTTCCCATCCGGCGCGATCTTACGATTGTAGCTGGCGCCCTGGTTCATGGTAAAAGAGGACACATAAGGCTGATAATAATAGGTTTCCAAATCACCCTCACCGTCCAGCTGTTCCACCTTGAAATCTCGATTTAAAGGGAAGTTCGTGGCAATAGTTGGGGAAGCAAGACAAGACACATTCATTTCGTTGTTTTCCGGCGAGATATCGGCAATTACTTCTACGCCGGCCATGGCATTTTCACTAAAATCACAACGTTCTCCCACTTCAAACTTGAAGTTTACCCTTCCTTTAATGGCACCCCCGAGTATTCTATACCTCACGTTCACATCGCCTCTTAACCACGAGGGGTTAGGTAATTCTGCCTGCATCACGATACTAGCTGAAAGATCAAGAAGGTTTACATTTCCCCTGTAAAAGAACGTTCTCACCCTAATACCAATGTTCCCGCCTCCATAGGCATAGGCCTGGCCCGATAAGTACCAGTTGTCAAATCCAATATTACCGTTAGCTAATCCACAATTTGAGGCGCTGACTTGCCTGAGATAAGCATCGAAACCCATTCCAAAATAGGCTGAAGCATAGAAGGGGCCAAGTGTATAGCGCTTCTCCGGCATGTCAAACCTGGCGCCAAATATGATCTTGGTCCCATTAAGAGCCAATGGCCTTTGATCAATCATAGCCCCAGAGAAATCCGGCACCAAATCCCTTATCGACGGCATCGGTGGCACGATATCCCCCAGGTCAGCATACATTCCAATGGTTGCCAAATCTGCGATGTTAACGCTGATCATGTTGGTAGGGGTACCCAGCCAGAGATAGGATTCCCCCCGGGATAGCTGCATTGCTGCTTGGCCTGCGCCGGAAATGATCGCAAGTTCCAGCTCCACCTCTGCTACCCCGGTAAATACAGGGTCCTTAGGGTCCGAAAGATCGAGGTTTGCATCAAATTGACCTACGACTTTGGAGTCTTCCCGGTCCAAAATAGTACCGGGAGACATGAGGTAGGCTGAGCCTCCAAAAGCAATATTACGAATACTTGGAGCACCGTTGTTCAACCCAAACGAAGCTTCAAAGTTGACGTCGGTACTAAAGCTTGTGCCCGGGGCAATCCCCAAGGTCAATCCTGCTTTAAGCCCTAAAAGGGTTGATTTATCCGGGGTATAGATTATACCGGACAAGCTTGCTCCTAATTCTGCAGGCTCGGCAAAAAGAGTTCCTGCTTCTAAGTCCATGGCTGGATTTCTATCTTCACGAGACATGTGATGGTACATACCTCCCCCCAGCCCATACAAACCCACCCCCATGACATCTATATAAGGTGTCGAACTTAAAATCATGGCATCTACAAAGAAGTAGCGGTATCCACTTACCTTCCCGAACTGGGCAAGGGCATCCACCTCACCTAAACCTGTAAATTGTGCCTTCAACAATCCTTTAAACCCGCTGCCATAGGTTTCATCACCTTTGTAAATTTGAAGGCTTCCTTCAATGGACCCGGATGCCATATCCGCTGCGACCTCTATGGTACTCAACTCTACAGCTTTAAATTCCCAGGCGTTAAACGGCGCACCAGAGGCATCATAATCCCCGGTAACTGTGAGGCCTGCCGTTCCACTTACCCCCAGCGCATCACCGGTAAGGTTTAAATTGAGATCAAATGCAATACCGGCTTCATCACCTGGTCCGCTAACAAAATCTACATTACTGAAGGAAACCGGGAATCCCGATAGTGTTTCCTGCTCTTCTTCTCCTGCTTCCTCCCCTGCTGTTTCTTCCTCTTCCTCAAACCCGTCTCCACCACCGAACAAAGAAAAGGCATCGACAACCAAGCGACTATCTTCATCGGGGTGATTCACCTTAAGGCCCTCGAAAGCCATGGCTTCAAAAGAGAATTCATTACCATCCTGGATCTCCAGTGTCAAACCTATGTTTCCATGCAGCTCTGTATAGGGTTTAAATCCCTCCGACGTCTTCGAAACGGCGATCACCGAGCTACTTTCCAAAGTGAGTGAAGCAGCCCACATACTTACTTCAATGTTCTCGGTGGGTTGAATGCCAAACTGGAGATCGATCCCTTCATCCGTAGGAGTCATTACCCCTTCATAAGCCAGGGGGTTATCTTTTGCCGTGATAGGAACATGAATTTCCCCGAGCAGCTTCCCTTCTGCCAGGGAATTTGAGACTAGGGTAAGGCTTACCGTGTCCAACGAAAAGGCCCAATCCGATAATCTACCGGTTTGTAGATCCAACAGACCGGCTCCAAAGGCCGTACCACTAACCCCGGATTGATCTATGATAATATTTTCCGCTCCAAACGATAATTCACCGGTAGACCTGCTCAGATCCCCAGGTAAGGTTACACTTACCGATGCCAGGTAAAACCCTTTCCAATCGTCGCCATCGTTTTCATAGTCACTGGGAAATTCTAAATCGGCCGGGTTGGCATTGTCTGAGTAATCGATGTAGGCTTCATTAAGGCTGAAGGTATAGCCATTTACACCTTGAATTTCAAAGTCGCCCATATCAATGGAGGCAATAAACTGCCCCCATTCTGTAGTGTTAATGTTGAATGTAGCAGTTACCGGTCCAGGGCCATCGGGAGACGCCAGGATATCTTCCGGGAATTCATATTCTCCTTCAATGTTAAGCTCTACAAAGCCCTGGCAATCAAAGCTTATGTAAGAGCCCGGATTATCATCTCCTGGAGCTTTAAATGTGATGTCCAACTCAGAATAGTCTCCTAAGCTAAAGTCTTCTAGCAGGTATAATTCGGCTGACCCCGCGCCACCTACTCCAAAGGGCTGGAAACAAATTCCTTTGCCCCCGAAAGCTATTGAATTTCCGGATTCAGGGTCTTCTATGCTCAGTGCAGCATTCAAATAAGCGATATCCATTTCGAATGTGATGCCCGTGATGATCACGTTATAATCGATGCCTCCTACGTTTTTGTCTAAAGCAAAAGGCAGCCCTAGTGTAGAGGACTGATCCATCTCGGAAACCTTTCTGCTTTCGGTATTGACATAATCGTTTAGCTGGTCGATACCAGGGGCCGAAGCTGTTATTTCGCCTTCATCACTAGATAAGCTTCCCGGAAGCAGGTCTGTGTCGATGTCTGCTTCTATTTCCCCGCTAAAAGCTACTCCATCCGTATTAATGGTAAGGTCGGTAAACGTTACGCGAAGGTTGGAAAGCAGGAAGGGGATGAATACGGACCCCTTGCCAGAGAAGAAATTACCCGACTGCGCCGTCACCTCGGTGACCGTCATTTTGAATTTACCTATTTCCACGATATCGTCTCTACCCAATTCACTGATCAACTCTGAGTTGGTCGGCAGGTCCGCCTGGCAAGAGGAAGAGCACTCCCCGGCCTCATCTGTGTAGAGTTCCGAAGCATCCGGGAATTGATATTCTTGATACGTGAAATAACATACCTGGCTGCGGCCCTGGTTCCTGAATAGGCCCGAGACATCCTCTCCAAACGGGTCAAAAACCCTCACTTGCCAGGCATATTGAAACCCATCTTCCAGCAATGGGTCCTGCAATACGAAGCTTTGGGTAGCCACCGTAGTCTGTATCACAGGCGCTGCTGCTTCCATAGCTTCATAAACGTTATACCCATCTTCTACCTTTACAAGGGTAAATTCATACTCGACGTTGGCCACATTATTTGGCGAACCCAAATGCATGGGTAACCAGGTGAAAAGGATATTTTGCGGACCGATGTGTTCAACGGTCTCTCCACAATACGGTACCTGGGCAAAGGGCGGGTCGTTAAGCTGAAAGAAGCCGTTGGCGCACGCTTTGTGAGAAATGATAACATCCTGCCGATTAAAGTCGAGGACTTCGACACAAATGGCATTCAGACCTTCCGGCAACAAACCGGTGTGGTTGTAGCCGTTTAGTGGTACTAAGCTGTTAAAACTTAAATATTCGGCCATATCAAACCCGTTGAGAGTCACCGGGGTGAACTGGTTAAGCCGAATAGGAACCGAGGGCATAAAGCCTGGATTCGTCTCCAGGATGTCTACCCCGTTATTACTTATCGTTACCCTTAGCCGGACGTCTAAAAAAGCTTCGACCGGATCATTTAAGGTAAGGTTTATCACCAAGTCCTGGCTTTTTTCCAGTGTGTAGTCCGCAAGTTGTATCGAATTCGGAGGGATCAATACGGCGTTTGCATCCACCGGGAAGATCTGCGCATTTGCGATTGATCCGAGTCCCAGTGCCAGTTGAAAGCACAACCATGCTCTTATGATTTGCCTTTTACTCATTTTTAGAATGTATAGGTATAATTGACCGTTCCGATAGTTTCACCGAATCTTAGTTCGTCGGCTCCTTCCATGACCGGAGGATTAGTGCGCCGTATGGCGCTCACATTTACACCAAGTAAATGATTGGATTTTATTTTCATAGAAGCTGACAGTATAGAATTGATGCTGTTATTTGCATCTGAAAAGAAGAAATTGACAATAGCTTGGGTAACCAGCCGATCCTGCAAGAACATTTTTCTAAGGCTGACCCCCGGCCCATAGCGCTCGTCAAGCATCCCGTCGAGGTCATTACGGTTATAGTTAAACCTGCCATTGACATCCATTTTAAGTGCCGCCAGTTTATAAGTGTAATTTAACACCCCGGTATATACCCGGTTGTTTGCACTTCTTGCATCCGAGGCAAAATCGTCTGTAACCGTTTGTTGTGATAGGTTAAGTGAAAACAAATGCTTATCTGATCCTCGTCCGTCTAAAACGTAAGTTCCAAATAATGCAGCCGTACGTGTTACTATAACGGCATTTAAGCTATCAAGAGCTTCGTTAAGCAAGAACCTCACATCCGAAGAGAAATTAGAGAAATTGAATCCTACGGAATAAGGGGATTTAGCATACACCACATTCGCTGACACTATCGTCCGAACGGATTCCTGGGCCCTGTCACCGGATAAATTATTTCGCTGGGTGCCCCCGTTAACTGCAAGTACTACCCTGTTTTTTAGCAGGGAGGTTGAATAGGCAGCTGTTATGTTCTCAATGTCATTGTTAAAGAAATACGCGCCCATGGTTTGGTAATCGGGTGCTATGCGCTCATACATTCCAGAGATATTGTGACGCCCCATACGATAGGTAGTTTGTATTTTGAAGGCATCCCTCACCAGGGTAGAAGCCCTGTTTGCGAATCCAAGGTCCGAAAATAAGGGTTCGCTTCCTACCTCTCCATCCCTAGTATCTGTTGTAAATGCGGACCGTGCATACTCTCCGGCAATGGTCAGGTTTTTTATCATGGTAAATTTAAAAGCTGTTCCGAGTACTAGGTTCTCGGCGGGTGTCACTGTCGAGGAATCGGGTATTTCAACTCCCCAGGAATCCTGGTCATCTTCCGCACGATGAAAAATAAAATCGATGAAATTATTGTCATCACCATACCCCACTTTTCCACCATAGCCCCTTCGATCAAAGGCAGGTACAAAGGGCCGGTCCGCAGGCCGGTTTATTGGAATTGCCGAGGCAAACCGACCATAATTAGCTGCAATTCGTATTTTTTTTGGATTTAGCTCAACTCCTGCCCCTAAAAACGTATGCCCGGCAAGGGTGTAGCTCGAATAGTTCATATTGGAATAGCCAAAATAGGCTTTAGCCCATTTATAGGAAGGACGCACCGAGATTCTATTAAATGGCTGGTTAAAATCCCTATTTTGGGTGGTAATGATCCCTGATACAGGCACCGCTATACCAAAGACACTGAAATTCAATCGACCCGCTAACGTGCCTATGTAATTCTCCTGCCGGTCGGGAATACCATTGGCAGTGTAAAAGCGGTTCATAGCCGATATAGAACCGGTCACTTTAAGAGGATCTTCCTTGGTTATTTTTTCCAGGTCGATATCCTGTGACCATGTGGGGTTGGAGCAAAATATTACTACCAATAGTGTAGTTAAAGACTTAAACCGGGTAAGCATAATCGCTAAAAAACGTGGGAATATAGTAATAAATCCTATGAATAAGTTATAAAACAAGTCAAAACTTATGGTTTTACTGTTTAATATTCGATTATCCGTAATTACACTTAGGCAAGAATATTCAACTCATGATTCTTAGGTTAAAGGTTGGGTAGGCCAGGCGATTGAAACACCCTAGAACTGGGAGATTACCAGCACTGGACAATCTGCCGGTCCCTGGACCACTTGATTGAAGCAAAATCCGTGATAAATGCATTAAATGTCGTTCCCATCAATTACTAGTGTCGTGTCATACCTCAACTGACGTGTAGAATTAAACAATGAACTCTATTTGCCAAGTTGGGAAGTTCTCGACAAGTTAGCAATAGGCAAAGGGCAGTAGGCAAAATAGGGGGTTGCCGACTGTTTACTGCCGA
>JANQLQ010000122.1 GCA_028280565.1 Fulvivirga sp. | reverse complement strand
GGAAAATGGGCTTTGTTGCTGGCGCCCTTTTCTTTTGTTTCGTTTTCTTTTGGGCGCGCAAAAGAAAATGAAAACTGGACTTAGAACCACAAAATCCCGCTTAAACTGCTCATTGAGAAGATCGCACCACCCGAAACAGTTTAAAAATGTAGCTTAATTTTCCAAAATAAACGTTTAGTATCAAATGTAATTTTCAAGGACACCTTGCGGTAGTATTTTTGCATACTTGGCATGAAACACAGTATGTCACCTCCACTTCATTTCACTTTGTCCCTGTCCCGAACTGGAGTTATCGTTAAACATCACTTACCGGTTAGACCACTACTCCAAAATATCACCGGCCATCCTTTGGACCGCCCCTAATTACTCGCAGATTCCAGCATTTCGATGGCCCCGTAGCCGAAAAGCTCTTCCAAGCTAAGCTCTTGTACTTCACCATACTTTTGCAGATTGTCAAATCTTATTTTCTCCCGGTCACCTATGAGTACAGTGACGTATGATTTGTTTTCGATGTACGTTTCATGGAACCTCTCTAAATCGTTAAGGGTCATGGACTTGATCTTTTCGTAGACGTCTTTCCTGCTGTCATAATCCAAGTTGAGCTGTTTTGCCTGCTCATAACTCCACAAAATATTGGCTTTGGTAATCCGCTCACTCTCGATTTTAGAAAGTATTGCTTTCTTAGCAATGTCAAAAGCTACCTCTGAAGTAGGCATGTTATTCAAAAGATCTTGTATGGCAGCAAAGGATTCTGATTGTTTATCCGCTTGGGTACCCACATAGGCAAACAAGAGGTCATGATCGTCAGCCCGGGTGGGAGTTTCGTAGTTGGAAAATACCGAATAGGCTAAACCTTGCGCCTCTCGTATTTCTTGAAACACAATGGAATTCATACCCCCACCAAAGTATTCGTTAAACATTTCTACTTGCGGCATTCGGCCTTTGTCATATTTCTCACCCTTCGAGATCATGATGAATTCGGTCTGTACCATGTCATAGTCCGTCCAGTAGACCTTGGGTATGCCAGTAGACATTCTTTCAAATTGTACCCGGGCCGGCAATGCTTTTAATGCAGCAGGTACTTTGTGATGCTCATTCAACACTTGTGTAATCCCCGCCAAGCTGCGTGGCCCGTAATATAGGACCCTATGCTCCATGCTGGTGATCTCTTTGATCTTATCTACCAACTCTTCGGCTCGCAACTCTTGCAAGGCTGCATTAGACAAGACATTAGTAAAAGGAGACTTAGGGCCGTATTGAGCGTAGCTTGCCAGTCCGCTAAAGAGAATGGTTCCCTTATTTTTCTTGGCGTCCTCACGCGCTTTAAAGAGGCGGCCTACCAGGTCATCCAGCGCTTCCTGGTCAGGCTTAGGTTTAGTGAGCAGGTCCTCGAAAAGGACTAAGGCACTTTCCAGGTTTTCATCCAAACCACTCAACGTCACGTAGGTCTTATTTTCCGAAGCGGTTACACTCACGGTGCATCCCAATTTATAAAACTCCTGCTTCCTTTGTTCGGCGGTAAGCTCGTCAGTACCGAGAAACTCGAGGTATTGGACGGCCACCTTCAAGGCAGGATCGTTGTTACTCCCGATGTCCAGCAGGTAGGTGAGCTCAAACAGCTCATTATCTAAATTTTCCTTTGCTAATATTTTGATACCACTTTGGGTTTCACCGCGTGAGATCGCCTCTTCGTAGTCTACGAATACGGGCTGTAACTTGGGGCTTTCTTTAGCGACAAGGGTCTTATAAAAATCGGACTTTACTTCCCGGTTCAAGGGCACTTTTGTGATCTCCGGTTTTTCCACCTTTTGTTTGTTCCTATCCTCGCCATTTCTTTTGTATACCAGCACATAATTGTCCCCGTAGTGTTCTTTCACAAAATCGATGACCTCTTGCTTCGTGATTTTCTCCATCTTATCAAGGAAAGTGATGTAATCCGCCCAATCCATGTCATTAGTAAAGGCCATCACCATGTTGTCGGCCCGTGCTTCATTGCTTTCCAAAGCTTGCATCGCCGATTTCTTTAGGTCCGTAACGACTGCATCGATCAACCAATCTTCGAATTTTCCTTGCTTGAGAAGCTCTATTTGTTGTAACAATAGTTCCTTTACCTGGTCGAGGGTCTGCCCCTCCTTTGGATCGCCATAGAGCACATGTAAGGCATAATCATTCATGTTATCTATGTAACTCCCTGCTCCTAAAACCTTTTGCTGCTGGGTAAGATTAAGGTCTATCAAGCCGGCTTCAGCGTTATTGACGAGCATATCGACTAAGTTAAGCATCACATAATCCGGGTGACCTGTTCCGGGGAATCGAAAAGCGAGCGAGACATTTTCTGCGTCCGGCCCCCAAACCTCGGTAGACCGTGGTGCGGTAATAGGCGCCTCTTCTATTTTTGGAAGTACGGGCAAATTCTCGTTAGGCTGCCAACTTCCAAAATGCTGATCGATCAGTTGTATGGTTTGGGCAGGGTCTATATCACCGCTGATGCAGATCGCTATGTTATTAGGCCTGTAATAGGTATTGAAGTATTCCTTGATCTCCATAATCGAGGGATTTTTGAGGTGCTCTATGGTACCGATAACGGTCTGCGTACCGTAGGGATGCTGCTGAAAGGCTAATTTGGCCATTGCCTCATAAGCTTTCCAGCCATCATTATCCAATGATCGATTTTTCTCTTCATAAACGGCTTCCAGCTCCGTATGGAACAAGCGATTGACGATCTTCCGAAACCTGGCCCCTTCAACCTCAAGGAACTTTTCCAGTTCGTTAGAAGGGACATCTACCGTGTATACGGTCCTATCTTCGGTAGTGTAGGCGTTCAAGCCTTTCCCTCCCAACGCCGCGATCAGCTTATCATACTCATTCGGAATAGCATATTTGGCGGCCTCGTTAGAGGTCTCATCAATACGCTCATAAAATGCTTTGCGCTCGTCAGCCTCTTCGATAAGGGCATACTGGCTAAACAAGTTTTCGATACTATCCAACAGCACTTTTTCATTGGCATAGTCTAACGTACCAAACTCATCCGTACCTTTGAACATCATATGCTCCAGGTAGTGGGCCAGGCCGGTATTATCCGCAGGGTCATTTCTTCCCCCGGCTTTTACGGCTATGTAAACATGAGCCCTTGGAGCGTCTTTATAGGTGCTCAAATAGGCTTTCAAACCATTATCCAAGGTATATATCCTAGTTTTCATAGGGTCTGAAGTGACGTATTCATAGGAATATGCACCTTCCTGCGCGGTTTTTGTGATAAACTTCTCTTCATCTGCGGCTCCTTGCTGGCAAGCGAATGTAACTAAGGCTAGTAATGCCCAAATCAAAAATACCTGGATCGGTCTCATAGTTTTGGTTTGTTAACTAAATATATGTGATACTCTATTCTTTCACCCCCCGGGGGAGTTGTAATACACACCCTTGTAACTTATAGCCCATTGCCTTTGGTACCTTAAAACGCCCGAATGCATGGTTTATTGAAAGGGGAGCTGTGCCAGGTCCACGTTGCCACCCGTCAGGATGATCCCTACGTTTTTTCCTGCAAATCTTTCCTTATGCCGTAAAAGTGCGGCAAGCGGTACAGCGCAGGAGGGTTCAATGATGATCTTCATTCTCTCCCACACGAGTCGCATAGCCGCTACGATCTCCATATCATCAGCCAGCAGGATATCCGTTACGTATTTTTGGATGATCTTGAAGGGCTTTTCGCCTACCGAAGTACGTAGCCCGTCAGCTATGGTATCCGGGTGGAGCTGGGGAACGAGCTTGCCGGTATGGAACGATTGCCAGGCGTCATCGGCCCCTTCCGGTTCACACCCGATCACTTTGGGGATAGGTCCGCCGGGAAAATAGTGTGAGGCCAAGGCCGTGCCACTGAGCAAACCTCCCCCTCCTACCGGGGTGAGCAGGTAATCTAGCTCGGCATCAACGTCCTCCAAGAATTCTTTAGCGGCTGTAGCTTGTCCGGCTATCACACGATGATCGTTATAAGGATGCACCACGGTGGCCCCTGTCTTTTGTACCACTTCCCCTAACGTGGCCTCACGCGCTTCCAAAGTGGGCTCACATTCAATGATCTCCGCACCGTAATCTCTAACCGCTGCTTTCTTAATGGAAGGCGCTGAAGAGGGCATCACGATATAAGCACGAGCCTGCGCCGTTTTGGCGGCCAGCGCCAATCCCTGGGCATGATTACCTGAAGAATGAGTAGCTACACCTCTCGTGAGCTCATCCGGGGTAAGCTGTAGTACAGTATTCAGCCCTCCACGGGCCTTGAAAGCACCTACTTTCTGAAAGTTCTCACATTTAAAAAATAAATGGCAACCGGTAAGTTGATCGAGGTAATGATTCGTAAATATCGGTGTTCTATGGAGATAGGGTCTTATCCTTTCGTGTGCTTCACGGATGATCCCTTCGTTAGGAATAATATCGTGCATCCCGTTAATTTAGCATATTCCCCTTAGACGGCCCTCAGGTCATAAACAAAATTATCACTACGGTCAGCAGCCCTAGGAAAATGAGCCCTATTTCTACCCGGTTCTTCATGGATCTTGAACTTGTCATAAGCTAAAGTTCTATATAAAAATGAAACCAGGGAAGAAGAACCTGCTGAAGCGAACAAAAACGGTACTGAACTGGGTATTTCTTTAACTGAAATATCCCCCAAGAAAATAGGGGTAAAGCGATTTGGCCCGATATTCGTTATTTAATGGGCCTTCAGCCAGTTTTCTCCCTCCCCCACCTCAACTTCCATGGGCACCTCGAGTTCCACTGCATCTCGCATTAAGCGGGCCACGTTTTCCTTAACATGGTCTACTTCCGTTTTAGGGGTTTCAAATACCAATTCATCGTGCACCTGCATAATCATTTTAGTTTTTAGTCCCTCATTTTTTAACCACGCGTGGATATTCACCATAGCGATTTTGATGATATCGGCAGCGCTGCCTTGTATAGGAGCATTGATGGCGTTACGCTCAGCATAGCCGCGCATGGTAGCATTACGTGAGTTTATATCTCGCAGGTACCTGCGACGTCCCTTAATGGTCTCTACGTATTCCTTTTCCTTGGCTTTTTGAATGGACTCATCCATGTACATTTTTATCCCGGGAAATTCTTTGAAATACGCCTTGATGATCTCACTGGCTTCCCCGCGGGGGATGTTAAGGTTTTGAGACAGGCCAAAGGCCGAAATACCGTAGATGATACCGAAATTCACTTCCTTAGCTTTTCTCCTCATGTTCGGATCCACCTGGTCCAAGGGTACGTCAAATACCTTTGCCGCCGTAGTAGCATGGATATCACGTCCATTTTTAAACGCTTCGATCATTGGGGCATCCTTGGCGAAAGAAGCGGCTATTCGAAGTTCTATTTGAGAGTAATCCGCCGAAAGCAGCACATGATCATCATCTACCGGTATGAACGCTTTCCTAATCTCGCGGCCTTTTGGCGTGCGGATGGGAATGTTCTGCAGGTTGGGGTTATTTGAGCTTAGCCTGCCCGTGGCAGCTACGGCCTGGTTGTAATCGGTATGAATACGGCCATCCCTTTCACTGACCATTTTGGGCAGGGCATCCACGTAAGTTGACTTTAGCTTTTGGTATTCGCGAAACTCCAAGATCTTGGCAGCGATAGCATGCTCGTTGGCCAGCCTGCTCAATATTTCTTCCCCTGTGGCGTATTGGCCCGTCCTTGTCTTTTTAGGCTTTTCCAGTAGCTTTAGCTCATCAAAAAGCACCTCTCCCAGCTGTTTTGGAGAAGCAATGTTAAACTCATGCCCGGCAATATTGAAGACCTCCTGTTGTGCTTCCAGGCTTACCTCCAGCAGCTCTTTTGACATCGAGGCCAGTGCATCCTCGTCGATCTTTACCCCTTCGTATTCCATCTGTGCTAACACATAGATCAAGGGCAGCTCTACCTCTTCCAGCAACTTTTTAAGGCCTGCTTCCATCACTTTTTCCAGCTCTGTTTTTAGCTGGAAGGTGATGTCGGCATCTTCCCCGGCGTATTCGACGATATCTTCGGGCTTTAGGTCCCGCATGTTCTTTTGATTTTTGCCCTTGGGACCAAGCAGGGTTTCAATGGATACCGGGATATAGCCTAAGTACTGTTCCGCCATAACATCCATGCTGTGTTTCGTCTCGGGTTCTATTAAGTAATGGGCCAGCATGGTGTCAAAAAGAGGACCTGCCGTGTGAATACCGTATTTTTTCAATACTAAAATGTCATACTTAATATTCTGCCCCACCTTTTTGATGGACGTACTTTCCAGCACCTCCTTAAAGTCTTGGGCGATTTCCTGTGCTTTTTCAAAATCGGCAGGCAGGGGTACGTAAAAGGCTTTGCTTTTTTCAAAAGCAAAGGCAATACCGACTACCTCGGCTTCTATGGCATCAACACCTGTAGTTTCAGTATCAAAGCAAAATTCTTTTTGTCGTGACAGTTCCAATGCCAATTCCTTACGGGCGGTTTCGTCTTCTATGAGTTGATAGTCATGCGGGACCGAGTCGATCGTATCTTTTGCAGCCACCGCTTCATTATCTTCGACATGGATCGCTTCTTTACTGGCCGCGCTGAACATATCGAGCTGCCCCGTACTGCCGGCAGCAGGATTGAGGTCAAGATCAAAGACCCGTTTTAGAATGGTACGAAATTCCAACTCCTCGAAAATAGGCTTCAGTATTTCTTCTTTAGGCCCGCTGTACTGCAGGCTGTTTTCATCAAATTCCACGGGCACCTCTAGGTGGATGGTGGCCAGCTGTTTGGAAAGGATGCCCTGCTCTCCAAACTCTTGGACCTTTTTCTGTTGTGCGCCTTTTAGCTTGTCTACATTGGCCACTAGGTTTTCCACGGTTCCATATTCCTTAAGCAGTTTTGAAGCTGTTTTCGGGCCGATCCCGGGTATACCCGGGATATTGTCTACGCTATCTCCTTGCAGGCCGAGCATATCTGTGACCTGGTCTATTCGTTCGATATCCCACTTTTGAAGCACTTCCGGCACGCCAAGTATATCCACTGCATTACCCATGTAGGCAGGTTTGTATAAGTAAACATGTTCTTCCACCAGCTGCCCGAAGTCCTTATCGGGCGTCATCATAAAAACCTCGAAACCTTCCTTAGCTGCTTTTTTTGCCAAGGTGCCGATGATATCATCAGCCTCATAGCCGTCGCATTCGAGGATCGGGATACCAAATCCTCTTAAAATATCTTTTACCACCGGGATCCCGCTTTTGATATCCTCCGGGGTTTCTTCACGCTGTGCTTTGTACTCTTGGAATTGCTCATGACGGAAGGTAGGCGCAGAGGTGTCGAAGGCCACGGCAATATGCGTGGGTTCTTGTTTTTGCAATACTTCCAGTAAAGTATTGGTAAAACCAAACATAACCCCGGTATTCACCCCTTTGGAGCTTATCCTTGGATTTTGGCTAAAAGCAAAGTGAGCGCGATAAATGAGGGCGTAGGCATCGAGCAGGAATAGTTTTTTCTCTGGTTTACTCATGCCCTTAAAGGTAGTAAATGGCAACGAAATTCGGGGGATTATCCTTTACAAACCCCGGTCGTGCCTATCGCCTGATGCTTTTGAAAAGGGCAGATTTTTCAGACTCCAACTGCTCTACCTGTTGGTAGGCCTTCACAAAACCGTAAATAAGGACCAGGCCATTGACAAAAAACACTGTAAGGTATGCCAAATTGAGATACACCAAGTTTACAGGTAAAAAGAGATTATACCCAAAAAACTCCACGACAAAAATGATCAACCCTATCAAGATGCCGGTAGCCGAAAACCAAGCTTCTTTTTGTTTCCTGAGAATGGCCATCACGATCACATAAAAGCAGTTGAGCAGGCTAACCCCGGCGAAGGTGAAGAACCCATTGAGTAAAGCGGTGAAAAAAGTAGTGGGCAACACCATGACGGAGGCAATGAACAAGAAGTTTATGATCACCATGAGGGCCGTAAGCAGCCGATTGTTATAGTGGAATACCTTGTGTATGAAAAGGATCGCCATCAAAAAACTAATGTACAGGGCCATGTACTCTATCCTTAATGCAACGCTCCATTCCATAGTAGGGTAGAGATGGTTAATGACATAAACATGGGTAACCAGCGACCGGATGGCCCAGAACAGGCAGAAAAGTCCAAAATACAGGCATTGCAACATATTTAATCGATACGAATAGAACACTAGGAAGCTGGCAGCCAGTACCAGCAGCCCTCCCACCAGTAACATATCCGAGATAATTAATATTTCCCTGTTTCTAAGGACTCCCTGTGCTGATCCTAAAATGAATGGCTTATGTACTCCCCCACGGTAATGATCAAAGTTTGAGACTTGCAGGACAATCTCGATCGTATCTTTAGGTGACGCTAAAAAAACCAGGTCCCCTCGCCATTCAGGTTTAGCCGTCTCTTTTTGTTCGCTGACAACACCATCTTGGGCACGTAATTCCCCATCAATAAAAAGACGATAGCTTGTATATACATTGGGCGCCAACAATGCCAAAGAGCCGGCATTATCGTTGATATAAACACGGAGACGATAGGTAGCATAACTTTGGGCCGTAAGTTGCTGATCGTTCCAAAGCGAAGGTAACTGTATAAATACCTGCCCGGCCTCCCGGTGCTCAAAGTCTTTGGGTGTGAGCAATTCTTCCCAGTAAAATTCCCACTCTCCATTGAGCTCTACAGTGGTATTTCTTTGCCATGAAATGCGTGTTAGATCCATCAAGCCTTGCTTGGCTCCAGGCTTTCCACCCGCATAAGCAGTAATAACAGCAGGAAAAAAAGACACTAGTAAAAAGAGAACTCTACTCATAAAGCCAACCTAACTATTCTTAGTTTGATACCCCGCTAGGCTGCTTTGTAACCTTTTTGAAGCACGGTTAGCTGGCTTTCATAGGTGAGAGTTGGTTTTAAGGGTACTTATCAATACCCTTGAATGCATGTATTGGCTTAGAAAGCCACGCATGTACGTTTTTCTAGATTTTTAAAAAAAAGGAAAAATAGTGTCGCATCTTATAAATCACATATCATAAAGTACCATAGCCTAGCACAAATACCTAGAAATCAACGACTTAATGAATAGAGGCCTATTTCAAGAGCCAATAAGGTAAACTAATTCGCTCTTATTTTAACCGGACGTAAGTAATGTAATCCGTTCCTGGAGGATCAATGCCACGCTCTCGGAGTGCGCCGGCAATCTGCCCACGGTGGTATGTACTGTGATTTATTACTTGGCTGATGATATCTTTTATCGTCGTTTCATATTTTCTACCTGCGCTATTCTTGTAAAAGATCATCTCTTCGAAAGTCGACATTTGGTGTTCCTCCAGGTAATTTATCCAATTCGTAGAGCTTTCCATCGTCATAGTACGAAGTTCTCTCAGTTTATACTGCTCCCAAATGGGGAAGGGTGAGGTCGGGATCTCCTTGATCCGGTTTAACCAAATAATTTGGGCGGTAAGTAAGTGACTAAAAAGGGATAAGAGGCGATCATCTGTAATGTTATGTTCTTCAAAAGTGATTAGTACGCGTTGGTTAGCCCAGTCGTTGTATCTCAAGAGCTCCCTGAAATATTCCTTCATCATTATTTTACAAGTGGTAGGTTATGAATTTTTGAATCTAGTAAATTAGGGATCATTTAACAAAAATTAAGGCCAAATGAAGAGGTTTAGGGTCATTTATTGTTGCTTATCATTATGCCTATTAGGTTGTTCAGGGACTATGAACAGTAATTCACCCGTTGATTCCTTAGCGGTAATAGAGCCGTTCTTCGGCCTTGACTATACCCGCTCGGAGAGGGATTCCGCCATGGAAAATCTTTGGCAGCGCAGGGAACAGGTGAAAGAGGTACATAGTTATTCGCTTCCGAATTCAACCGCTCCTGCCTTGGATTTTAACCCTCGCCCCGCCGGTTTTGAGTTAGATACTGATCAGCGGCCTATTGATTTCGGATTATCCGATAATGTCGAGCTACCTGCTGAAAGGGAACAGTTGGCATTTTACACTGTAGCCCAGCTCTCAAGCTTGGTCCGTACACGCAAGATCTCTTCGGTGGAGCTCACGCAATTTTTTATACAGCGCCTAAAAACCTATGGTGATACACTCCAATGTGTGATAACCCTTACCGAAGAACTCGCCATGGAGCAGGCCAAAAGAGCCGATGAGGAGATTGCCGCTGGTAATTACAGGGGCCCATTGCATGGTATTCCCTATGGTGTAAAAGACCTGCTAGCGCTGGAAGGGTATAAAACGACATGGGGAGCTATGCCTTACAAAGATCAGCAAGTAACAGGTACAGCCACCGTTATCAAAAAGCTAGAGGCCGCCGGGGGCGTATTGATCGTTAAACTGACCCTAGGTGCGCTGGCCATGGGCGATATATGGTATGGCGGAAAAACGAAAAACCCTTGGGACCTACAACAGGGCTCCAGCGGATCCTCGGCAGGTTCCGCTTCGGCAACGGCGGCAGGCCTAGTACCTTACGCTATCGGCACGGAGACTTGGGGGTCCATCGTATCTCCTTCCACACGATGCGGAACCACAGGGCTTAGGCCCACTTTTGGGCGCGTTAGCCGCTCAGGGGCTATGGCTTTGAGCTGGTCCATGGATAAGATAGGGCCTATCACGCGATCCTCACAAGATGCCGCGATGATTTTTGAAACGATCAGGGGCGCAGATAACGAGGATAGGACCCTTGTAGATGCCGCGTTTAATTTTGACGCAGACAGGGACTTAGGTAAACTAAAAGTTGCGTATTTGAAGTCTTTGTTCGAAAGCTCGTCTAACGCTCAAAATGATAGCCTCACATTAGCCGTGTTCCGTGACTTAGGTGTCGAGATGGAGGCCTTAACGCTCCCCGGGGATATTCCCGTAGGGGCATTGTCCTTGATCTTGGCAAGCGAGGCATCTGCTGCTTTTGACGAGCTTACGCGGTCAAATGAAGATGATCTTTTGGTCAATCAAAAGAAAAATGCCTGGCCTAACTACTTCCGCTCCAGCCGGTTTATTTCTGCCGCGGATTATATCAATGCCAACCGTATACGATCTGAACTGATAGTGAAGGTCAATGACCTCTTCAAGGGTTATGACGCCGTGGTCTGTCCAAGCTTTGGAGGTGATCAATTACTGATGACGAACCTAACAGGGCATCCTTGCGTGGTTTTGCCGAATGGGTTTAATGAAAAAGGAAGCCCCACCAGCTTTTCGATTATCGGTAATTTGTATGATGAGGCCAGCTTGTTAGAATTGGCGCATGCTTACCAGGTGGCTACTCATGTAGATGAAGAACATCCGGCAATGTTTATGGATTGACCCAGGCTGGGTTCTTATCCATGCAAACGAGCTAGCCTAATTACACGGCCAAAGGATGGAGACCAAGAGCTGAAGATCATCAATGTAAAGGTTTGTTCCTTCTCGTGTTAAGTTAAGTCTCAAATGACGTACCGGGTACGGGATGAGTATATTTGAAGGTTTTCGATCAATCCAGTAGGAAAAAAATAGGGAGTTGCCTACTGCCCTTTACCTACTGATCAAGAGTTCAATACCGCGAATACAGATCATCATGTACCCCATACGTCAAATAAATTTAACGCAAGTAACGTTGATACCACGATGTTCAAAAATTCAATTGCAATGTCTCGTCCTTTGCTAAAAGTCATCAAAGTTTTAGTGGTAGTCTCTTTACTGACCATTTTAACCCAAGTGGGAGGTATTATTTACCTTCTCTATTTTTTGGTAAAGAACAGGATAGAAAAGGTGTGGGCTAATACAACACGGCTTAGGATATTAAAACCGATATTATTTGTGGGAATGTACTTCCTATTTTCGTTAACGTTAGTCCCTCTATTAGCAAGATACTATGGCCGGGTGCCTTTACCCATTGCCGGTGACGCTACCCTAAAGCCGCTTAGCGCTATCACTTGGATCTTCAACCGGCACTATGTGAAGCCGGCGCTAAAAGACATAGCTATGGGTACCGCCTCAAAACTGTCAAAGCGTTACCCGGGAACAGTATTGTATTACCTTGATGCTAATTTTCCTTTTATCGACGGGTTTGCACTATGGCCACATCTTAGCCATAACGATGGGAAAAAGCTGGATTTAGCTTTCTGTTACCTCACGGCCACCGATGGATCAAGGACTAATAAAACGCCTTCCTTTATAGGCTATGGCGTTTTTGTAGACCCTGTGAAAGGCGAAGCTGATCAACCGAGTAACTGCAAGCAATTAGGATTTTGGCAATACGGATTCATGGAGTATCTCGTGCCCCAAGGTAAGAAAGAGGATTTTGTTTTGGACAAGGAGAGAACAAAAACGATGATACGCCTATTTTCCCATAATAAACAGGTCAAAAAGATTTTCATCGAACCGCACCTTAAAACTAGGATGGGGTTAGTGCATGATAAAATAAGATACCACGGTTGCCACCCTGTACGACATGATGACCACATCCATATTCAAATTTGACTTTATGACTTGAACTAGGGATAACAGGAATAAAAATGATCTTTTTTCGCCCTTGCAATCTCCTACTTGTGGTTTATGTCAATTCCTCCAAAAAGCGCTCGGCGGTCTCAAGGTGATCGTCTAGTTTTTTAGGATCCATCTTTTCCAAAAGGCGTACCATCATTGTCATTCTTTGATTTTTGGCAAACTCCTGCTTATGGACATAGATAAATCGCCAGTAAAGAGCGTCCCATGTTTTACACCAGTGTCCTTTCTTGTAATCGCTCATTTTGAGGAGGTAGTTGGAGCCGGAAATATAAGGTTTGGTGGAAAGCAGGCCGCCATCTGCGTACTGGGTCATCCCATATACATTGGGTACCATCACCCAATCATAAGCATCAATGAAAAGTTCCATAAACCATTGGTAAACCGTATCCGGGTCAAACTCACACAGCAACATAAAATTACCCAGGATCATCAAACGCTCGATATGGTGGCAATAACCATGGCGCAGTACTTTGAGGATAACATCGTCAATAGGCTCAATGCCTGTAGACCCGGTCCAAAAAGATGGGGGTAAGGGCCGTTGGTACCTAAAATGGTTGTTCGTACGTTGGAAAACCCCTTCTCGTTCATAGATGCCCCTCATAAACTCGCGCCATCCAATGATCTGCCGGATAAACCCTTCTAAACTATTGAGTGGAAAACACTTCTCAGCGTGCTTTTCCAAGGTCCTTGAAATCACTTGGCCTGGCGTGAGCAGTCCAATATTTAAGGGTGGTGTGAGCACAGAATGGAATAAAAAGCTTTTCTCCTTAGCGATGGCATCTTCATAATCCCCAAACCATTTCATCCGGTTTTCTAGGAAGTCATCCAAGCCTTCCCGGGCTTCCTCGTGGGTAACCGGGTAGAAAAAATCATCTGTATTACCAGGGTTCGCTTGGAAATGGTCATTTACATATTTTGTGGCCTCCTCTACATACGTATTAGCCCCGCTTTTATATAGCATGGGCAACTCCAATTGTTTGGGAAGCTTTTTCCTATTTTCTTCGTCAAAGCTCCATTTTCCACCTACTGGCTCATCACCATCGATCAGGATATCCATGGCCTTACGTTGCTCTTTGTAAAAGCTTGCCATGAGATAACCTGACTTCGTTTTTTTCAAACGGCTGTTGAGTTCATCCATAGCGTTCAAAAAAAGCGGGCTCGGATATATTGCCAGCTCAATAGCCTCTTTCTTAGAAAATCGCCGGACACGCCTGAGTAATAGGTAGTCCGTTGGATCAATAAGGTGGACTTTAGTAACGCCGTGCTTCTTCAATTGAACAAATAGGTCTGCAAGGGTGGAATTTTCAGCACTATCGATGTAGGAGGTTTTAAAGCCTTGATTTTCAAGGCAATGCTGGTAGTACTTCATAGAAGCCCGGTGTAACACGAGCTTTTTCTTATGAAAACGGTATTGCCTGAAAAATAAATCATCCTCTACGAGGTACACCCTTTCCACACTTCCTGCCAGGCATGGATTTTTCTCAAAAAGCTGGTGGGGAAAAACAAAAGCTATCTCCATAAAAGCTAAACACTGCAAGGTGGGGGAAGTTATACGCTTTGAGAAGAAAACTACTTGCCTGGTCTCCAGTCGAATTTTATAACACCGTAGTCTCTTTTATTCCCTCAAGCGGTAAACCGGGTAGGTTAAATGCGCTTTTTCATAATACTCCGAATGCTTGTAGATAAAATCAAGCTGTGCATACCAGTCATTGGCAAATTCACTGTTGATCTTTTTTTTAGCCTCAAATTCAGTCCTGAGTGAGGCGTTTCGCCGCAGTAGCTGCTCGGCCACATCTTCGAAAACATAAGGAGAAAAATATTCTTTTTGCTGTAAAATAGTATCGAAAAAATTCCAACTAAAGAAAGAGTCAACGGCTTTTGGCTCCAGTGTTTCTACGAGATACCTGCCAGCGAATTGATCCAAGTAAAACATATAATCTCCTTTCAGAAAGTCTACCCGTTCGGTGGACACGGTGGTTTGAACACTATGATGACGATAGTGACCCTCGTAGGGAGAAGAGCCCGTGTTGTACTTGGTGATCTTATATACTTCTACAGTAATCGATGTATCCTGCGAGATACGCTCATACTCGACCTGGTTCCACTTTAAACGATCTATGACCCTATGCCAGCCTTGGGGGATGATATAAGCTTTAGGAATGACCACCTCCACACCGGGTACGTAGTGATTGTAGTAGGGGATCTCCTTCGTAAACGGTTTATTTCTCCCATACAGCAGCCGTTCCTGGCCTGTCACCTTACTAAGGATCATCTCTCCTTGGTAGCCTTTAAACTCGATGGGTTTGAACTTGGATTTGCTCAGCCGCCAGCTTAAGGTATGCTGCGCCCCCGCCTTAAATCGCTTTGCTTGGTCTTGCCTGAGCGTATTGATCTTGGTGCCCTCTTCATGTGCTATCATCAAAACCGCCTCGAGAAAATCATAGGTTGCTTTTACACGCCTATCAAACTTTTTAAGCATATGCGTTTCTATCATGAATCCTAACGTGTGAAAAAGGGTAGTGTACCCGGTAGAGTACCTGGGATCATCTAAAAACTGTGAAAAGCCATTGCTGTCGGGAGTGGTATTGAATACGTTTACGTAGGGAGTGATGTCGCTGCCTTTCTCCTGCATGATCATTTCCAGCTGAGGGGTGAACTCCTCTTCGATATACTTGCCCATCTCACCCCCCATTTTATTATGCTGCGTTGCCAAATGAGTGATGCTATACTGGTAATCAGCACCATTACTGACATGGGTATCAATAAAAATGCTAGGACGAACGAAGTGAAATATCTCGTAGAAGCTTTTGGTGTTTTTTGTATCGGCTTTTACAAAATCCCTGTTCAGGTCAAAATTCCGCGCATTTCCACGGAACCCGTATTCATCCGGGCCGTTTTGATTGGCACGGCTAAAAGAATTTCTCTGTAAAGCGCCTCCTATGTTATACACCGGGATCACGGCGATTAGCGTATTTTCAATCCATTTTTGATTTTCCTTGTTCCGGGCATAGTTCCGCAGTAACATCATGCAAGCTTCTATGCCATCCGGCTCACCGGGATGAATGCCATTGTTGATCAGTATGACGGTTTTACCTTGCTCCCGTGCCTTTTCAAAATCAAACTGGCCTTCCGGGTCTAAGATGACCAGGTGAAGAGGCTGCCCGGAATCGGTCATTCCCATTTCTTTTAACGAGATCATGGCCTCCGTATCGGCAAGTTGACGATAATAGTCTATTACCTGTGGGTAAGTAGCCGTAGCGTTGCCATTAGAAGATTCAAAAACAGTAGTTAACGGCTGCGCCATGATGGGCAACACGAGTAACCAACTGGTAAAAAGAAGAATAGATCTCATATTACTGGGTTTGATGCTGAACTGGTAATCCGGGTAGGATATTACCAATTTAAGTTCTATTCACCAAAATAAGCCTCTCTTTACCGGCGATCCACGGAGAACTTACCCGGGGCTATAGTATTCATCTCATTTCGCTTAGTTTTGTCTTAAGAATTTTATTAATCCCGGTAATTTATGTCCATCACAGAAGCCGTCGACCAGGTTATCCAGCAGCGACGATCCATTTACACCAATATGTTCTCAGGCGAAGCAGTAGATGACGCCATCGTAGAGAAGATGATAGAAAATGCCAATTGGGCGCCCACGCACAAGCTCACAGAGCCCTGGCGGTTTGTAGTCTTTAAAGATGACGGGTTGCAACAACTGGGCAATTTTCAAGCAGAACTTTACCAGCAGGTAGCAGAGAAAGAAGGTAATTTCAACGAAGAGAAATACATGAAATTTAAGCATAAGCCACTGGAATGCTCACATGTTATCGCTATCGGTCTGAGGCGCAATGATGTTGTCCCGGCAGTAGAAGAAGTCTGCGCGGTAGCCTGTGCGGTGCAAAATATGTGGCTCACTGCTTCTGCCCACAAAGTAGGGTGTTACTGGAGCACCGGTGGCGTCACATTCTACGAAGAGGCCAAATCCTTTTTTGGGTTGGGAGCCGAAGACCAGTTGCTAGGGTTTCTTTATATAGGCCAACCTAAGAATGACCGATGGCCTAACGGCAAAAGGAAACCTATCTCGGATAAAGTTGAGTGGGTTACCCAAAATCCGTAAGCATGTAGATAATGTTCCAGGCCAATAACGTAGTAGTGCCGCTAAGTTTAGCACACCGCTCACAGCTGGAGGGGTAATCCCCTGCGTGGCGGTTTCCCTTTCGCTTTAGGGCTGGGCATTAACCTTAACTTAAATGTATAGGTTAAAAAGTGTAGTCCCTTCTACGTTGAAAGCAAACGCTTAGCGCTAGGCAATTTCGCCGAGAACAAAATACCCGAAATGCCCTATTGAGCCGCGTTATTGTGAAGAGTAGCTTTGTAAGCTCATTGTGTTAGTATGGGCTTGAATAGTATAGTAGGAGTACTCTTGTTCTTTGGCGTATTACAAGGGGCAGAGCGTGAACATAAGGATATCGAAAGCCAGGTCAAGGCAATAAAATCATTAAGCTACTCAGATCCCGCAGCAGCTTTATCGAAAGCACGGAACCTGCAGGTAGAAAAAAATGACGTATCCTCGAATCTTAAGGTATTGAACCTCATCGCTGATCTTTACTGTGATGACTTTCAATTTGAAAAGGCCCAGCGCTTCTATCGCAGGGGCATTCTCTTAGCGGATTCAACTGGGCATACCGCTGCCAAATTTGAGGCCATGTGCGATTTAGCGGATGTCCTTAGCGATATAGGCGCCTATGACAGTGCTATCACCGTGTTCCAAAAAGTGTTATTGGAAGCAGATATTAGTGCTTTTCCCTTGGTAAGGATCAAAGCTTTTATGCGTTTGGGTGATATTTTGAAGTTCAATGATAATGTAGACCTCGGGTATAGTTATTATCTCAAGGCAAGGGATATTCTGTTGACTTTAGGGAAAGACTACTTGTTAGAGCATGAAAATTACGCATTAGCGGAGATCTACCTTCTCCAAAAGAACTACTCCTGGGCCCTGGATTATCTTGAAAAATCCATAGCCATTGCCAAGACCAACGAAAGTGGTAGAGATTTAGGATACCTGTATTCTAGGATGGGTAACATCTATGAATCCTTAGACATCCATGACCGAGCTCACATCTATTTTGACTCGGCATTAGTGATGTTTAAAAAAACAGGTTATCGCAAAGGGATAGCAAACACCGAGAGAAAGCTGGGTAAAACCTTTAGAAGGAAAAAGCTTTACGACAGTGCCAGGGTATATTTTATACAGGCACTAGGCACCATGAAAAGTATGGACAACAAGCGGCATATGTCCATGATCTATCGCCAGCTCAGCATTGTTGAGCGCAAAAGGGGCCAACTAGAAGCCGCTTTACACTATGCCCTTCAATCCATAGAGATGGCCGAAGAGACCACTAACCTGGAAACTTACTATCAAGCCAGCAGGGAGGTGGCAGAAGTTTATCAAAGCACAGGAGACTACAAGACGGCTTACGAGTACGAAAAGAGATTAGCAGAAACAAAACGCCAGCAATTATCGTCCATTTTCGACCAGCAGCTTGGGGATATGGAAGCCTACATTGAGCTAGAAAAAAACTTACTTCATAAGAAACAAGAATTTGATCAATTAGAGCTTTTATTTCGAAAAAGGAGTGTTTATCTCATGGCAGTGATCATAGGGCTCTTAGGTCTTTTTATCGTTTTTGCGTACCGGCAATATGTCAAGGATATAGCCCGGATGAGAAAAATAGAACTTCAAAATGAAGCTATAACACAGAAAAATCAGCAGATCGCCAATCATATGAGCGAATTCAAAAAGTTTGCTTACGTTTCTTCCCACGACCTCAAGGGGCCACTGCGGGGTATATCCAATATTTCTGAATGGCTTAAAAATGACTATGCCAAGCAGCTTGACCCAAAGGGCACGGAACTTTTCGAACTACTCAAGTCAAGGGTGCATAAAATGGAATATGTACTGAACGGTGTGGTGGCTTATTTTAAAATAGACAGTGACTATGTAAAGCCGGTGGACCTGGATGTCAAAAAAACGATAGAGCGGATCCAGGGCTCCATGATATTAAATAAAACCTGTTATGTACAGGTGAATGAGCCTATTTTTAATTTGAATGTAGATCGTCACCAGTTTAACCAAGTGATGTTCAACCTTATCGATAACGGCTGCCGTCATAATGAAAAGCCCTTTGTTAAAATAGAAGTAGGGTTTACCCGCCGCAACTACGCTTGGCACCTGTATGTAAAAGACAACGGTGAAGGTATCGAGGAAAAGCATTACGATAAAATATTTGAGATGTTCCAGGCGCTTAGCAATTCCCAGGATGAGGGGCATACCGGGATGGGGCTGGCCATAGTAAAAAAGATCGTAGAGTCGTGGAACTGCGAGATAATCGTAGAGTCTGAGCTGGGACAGGGATCTATCTTCTATATCCAGCTACATGAAAGCATGCTGATCCAGCCTAACGACATTGATTATTCGCCTAGGTCAAGGGCCGTTTAATGCTTGGCCACCAACTGCCAACGAAACGCCCACTGCCACTTGAGTGTAAAATCTTGGTACCCGGAGCGTCCAATGATCTCCTCCAGCTCAGCCCTTTTGAAGGACCTTAGCACTGATACGGCAGCGTCATTTTTGACCATTTCTGATTTTGAAAATAGCCGGGTGAGCCATTTAATGGAATAATAAGCAAACCAATGACGATGAATATCATTGATCACCATCCCTAACCGGGCTTGCGCACGACAATGCCTGAAAAGCTCGACGAGGTCATCATTACAAAAATGATGTGTAAACAAGGTAGAGACTACAATATCATATTCCGTTTGTTTGAATTCATCGCTAAAGATATTGATCGCTTGGTAGGTGATCCCCGGGTATTTGCGGGTATTTTCCCGGGCATATGCAACGATATGGGGGTTAGCATCTACGCCCACAAGTTCCAACGCAACCTTATTCTTTTCGCCCCATTTGGCAATGCGCACCAGCATATCTCCGCCGCCGCATCCCAAATCCACAATTTTTAAACGGGCCGGCTTGGTATCCAACGATTGAAGCAGGCGTGTGAGGCCGTTAATGGTCACCTGGTTGCCACCCAAAAGCTTGTTAATGATCTCTAGCTCTCTTAAGGTTTGATAGATCACCTCACCGGAGCTGTCCAGGTCATCCATAAGCTCTTCTTCTGTAGATCTTCTGCTGAACTTTGACATTATGTTACTACTTCCATCGTCATGCTTTCAAGCGTAAGGCCGGGGCCAAAAGCTAATGCCAATATCTTTTCTCCCTCTTTGGCAGCTCCTAAAGCTTGGTGTAATGATTGTAAAACAAAAATAATAGTTGGTGAAGACATATTGCCGAATTGCCTTAAGACTTCGTGTGCATGTCTATTGTGCTCTTTTGTGATCCCCAGCTCTTTTTCTATGACCGAAAGTATTTTCTTACCCCCGGGATGAATGGCGTAATGATCATAACGAATACCGCCTTCGTGGGCTTTCAACCGGTCTAACAGCTGGTGTATTCCCGTTTCAATAATATCCGGCACATAAGATGAGAGCTTCATCTCAAATCCAAAATCCCCGATTTTCCAGGCCATATCTTCTGCACCGTTCGGCAATAGGTCACAAAGCATGTTATTGATCTTAAAAGCGACCTCGCTACTAGGTTCTGATTGTATGAGCAATGCCGCCGCCCCATCCCCAAATAGCGCGTTGGAAAGTAAATTATCATCCGTCTTCTGTTTTTGGAAATGAATACTGCATAATTCTATACAAACCACTAATACTTTTGCCGTGGCATCATGGCCACAAATGGCCCGGGCTGTTTTTATAGCGTTAAAAGCCGCATAACATCCCATAAAGTTTATGCCGATCCGCTCAACGGACCTCTCCAAGCCCAGCCGCATGACAAGGTCAATATCCAACCCGGGAGCATAAAGCCCTGTACAGCTCACGGTAATAAGATGAGTGATCTCGCTAAAATCAAACCCCTTGGGTAAACAGTTGTGTATGGCGGCTATAGAGAGGTCGCCCGCATGGACGGCATACAGGTCTGCACGTTTTTTTGTACCCGGGAAGGGTTCCAGGTCATCAGAATTGGCATAAAACTCGAAATCATCTTTTTTGCTGTAGTCCCCTAATACGGAATATCGATGACTGATCCCGGAAGCCCTGTAAAGCACTTTTAGATCATTAGCTTCGTTATCATTTAACTGATGCGCCTTTACCATAAATGAGTGTACGTCGTTTTGGCTTATCCTATGCGGAGGATTGGCCGTACCCATGTGAGTTATGTATGCGCTCATTAAATCAATTATAGTTAAAAATTAATATCTTGGTCGTAAAGGGAAGAACTTTATGTTAAAAAAATCCACATGGCTGCACTTGCGCATCCCGTTTTCTTTTTTCCTCCTACCCGTGTTCCTGTTTGCACTCGCCGTTTCCCCAAATATTAATGAGGCTAGGATCATAATTGTTTTTCTGGCGGTGCATATTTTTTTATATCCGGCCAGTAATGGCTACAACAGTTATTTTGATAAAGATGAAAAAAGCATAGGGGGCCTTAAGACCCCCCCGAAGGTGACACGGGGTCTTTATTTTACAGCCCTGTTTTTTGACCTGGTGGCCATCCTGCTCGGGCTTGTGGTCAATTGGGAGTTTGCACTGATGCTTTTCTTGTATGGGCTGGTATCTAAGGCTTATAGCCATCCTTCCATACGTATAAAAAAATTCGCCTGGGCGAGCTGGTTCATAGCAGGTTTATTCCAAGGCTTCTTTACGTTTTTAATGTGTTATGTAGGACTAAATGACTATGGCTTGGCCCAGTTGCAAAAAACATCACTGCTCTTCCCTGCCCTGCTGAGCTCGGCCATCCTCTGGGGGTCTTACCCTATGACACAAGTATACCAGCATGAAGAAGATGCCGAGCGAGGTGATAATACTTTAAGCTTAAAGCTGGGGATTTTAGGTACCTTCCATTTTACAGCTGTTTTTTTCACCTTGGCTACGTTACTGTTCGCCTGGTACTTCGTTCATTTTTTCCAGGTCAAGTATGCCCTTGGTTTTTTTGCAAGTATGTCACCGGTAGTCTTTTTTTTCGGGACCTGGTATTTTAGGGCTAGGAAAGACCCTTCGCGGGCTGATTACAGCCACGCCATGCGGCTCAATTTCATTTCTTCGTTTTGCTTGAACGTTTTTTTCATCTATTTTTTCCTCGACCACAGCCAAGTTTTACAGGCAATTAAGGCTGGGTATTGATTTGGGTTAATCAATACCCCGTAGGAGGTTTAAAGTTTGAGAAAGTGGCGGTTACTCTCCCAAAGTAATTTTAGCAATGTCATTCATCGTTATGAAAGCTACCTTCCAGGCACACCTTGGTCATGGCATCACGCTAATGAAAATTCCGTACAACACCAAATTATTGCCCTCTTAGGCAGCTATTTAACCCGGATCATGCATTAGGATTCGTTATGAAAGTTCAAAATGCAATAAGATCAAGTATTTCGGGTTATTTTGGCACGGAAGCGTGGTCTATTATCACGGTGAGTACCAAAATGTCCAGAAATGCTTGATATTGAAGCAGTTTGGGCTTGGAATAGGATCTTAATGCATGATCCGGGTTTAACATGATTCAAAATTTATACATCCTCCAAAAATCGTTGGATGAAGCCGCAGATTTAAGCATATTAGTACCATAAGCCAATCCGCATGAAAACACTGTGCCTCACATTTATGATTTTGTTAACGCTTGCCAGCACGGCGTTGAGCCAAGCTGGGAATATCGACTCTCTTAAAAGAGAGATCCTTTCCATTAAAGCAGACGTAGAGAGTATTCACCTTAATTTGGAAACCTCAAAAAGTAAATTCCAAAGAGGTATTTTTATTGCCACGCTAGGCTACACCATTACTATCGCCGGCGGGCTTATGCTAGGCCGTGAAAACGATGACTTAGGACAAGTGCTACTGGTAACAGGCGGTGTAACCGGGGTTATTGGCACATACATGTTGGTAGATGCCTTCAAATATTTGGGCCGTACCCGGAGAAAAGCTCCCCGATAATACGCTTTTAGCTGGTCACCCATATTGCTGGCAGGGCAAACGAGAAATGCCGTGCCAAGTAGGACAAGAGACATGACAAATTATCCGTTCCCTAGTGGCTTGGATTATGAATGTTAATCGCGGCCTGTATCTTTCTAAATGCCATGCTTACCACCTGGTTGGGATAACAAGAATAAAAAACGATCGTCATCCTGGCCGATGGTGAGTGTACAGGCTTGTGCGAGAGCCGGAACCTGCTTTGTCGTAGAACGTGAACTGTTCTTTTGGTAAGTGCGCTAGGCTTTCGTTTCGCGACTTCACTGATTCCTTGTCACGCGCATCCCTATGCTAAGGCCGCAAGAATGACGATGCTAGAAAGTAAGGGGTGGTACACGAATGGTTTCACTAGCAGGAATATGGCTTCATAGCCCCTCCATGAACACTGCCCACCGCTCTGTGACGATCAGTTTTCACCTTAGGACATCCTTGAAAATTCAATTGGCGTACGGAGGGGAGACCTCTAGGAACAGCGCGACACATTTGAGGCCTGTGGGTAAGCGGACGATAGCGGCTGGATAGCGCGTTTTGCGGGGAAAATGGGCTTAGTTGCTGGCGCCCTTTTCTTTTGTTTCATTTTCTTTCCCCGAAGGGATGCCTATGGCATGGGCGTGCAAAAGAAAATGAAAACCAAGCTTAGAACTACAAAATCCTGCTTAAAAGGCTGGGCTTGTAGGGATGGCAGTGAAGCCATCCCTCCTCGAGGCACGCGGCATGTACCCTATTTGCGTTCCTCTAGGAGGGGATGGCTTCTTCCTCCTATCGTCGTCATCGCAATGACGGGTAAGATGTATTATCTTGGATAGGCCTGGGTGCTCTTATCCTGTTTACAAGTTTCCCCGTTTTACCGGCAAGCAACGTCGTACGCAAGAGAACTACACCTGCTCTCCATATTCAACACGTAGGCTACTCTACTACCTCTACCCCTTTCCAAAAGGCAACGTGATCTTTGATCTGTTTGGCCAGGTCACTGGTTTCAGGGTAATACCACGCGGCGTCAGCATTTTCCTGTCCTTCTACTTTCAATGTGTAATAAGAAGCTTTACCCTTCCATGGGCATACGGAATGGGTATCCGATTCAACAAAATACTCTGTGTTTATGGCTTCTTTTGGGAAATAGTGATTGCCTTCCACGATAACAGTTTTGTCACTCTCTGCAAGTACTTTTCCGTTCCAAATCGCTTTCATATTCTATGATAAGTTAATTTAAAAATTTATAACGCTTCTCGGGCATTACGGTTATGACATTCTTACGACAATTTAGATCTTCGTATACCACATAATTTACAGCCGAAGCAACGCTTCTAAAACTCCCATATTCTCTTTCTTATCTTTTATAATAAGCAGGGGGATATCTGTATCATTTTGGCACATTTTATCAGCTACACTACCCAACAAGACGGAGGCAATACCGGTACGGCCACGCGACGCTATCACCACGAGGTCGGCCTTTAAGGCCCGGGCTTTTTGATAGATCTTGTCGGCCGGATCATTATCGTCGTCCAAGGAAAATGCGAGCTGTACATGTGCGGGAGATACATCATTTTTAGACAAGAACGCTTTTGCATTTTCTTCGGCGTGTCCTTTCATAATATTGGCAAACTCTTCATACGTCTTACCACTGGCATGGTAGCCCACGGGTACACGATAGGTGTTTTGAATGACCAACTCGGCACGGAATACCTCGCGTATACCTATACCCGCTGCCAGCGCCATCGCTGATTTTCTACTGAAATCTACGGGCACCATGATCTTGCTGATCTTAGGTAGGCTAAACTCCGGGACCATGAGCAGGCTACAATGTGCTATTTTGGCAAGCTTGCCCGGTAGTATCCCAGAACCTTTCAGCATGCGTTTTCTCCCCATTAAGATCAGGTCTATTTCTTTAATGCCGGACCACCTCAGGATCTGGTCCGCGGCATTACCTTCTTTCACAAGGATTTGATAGTCCACATTTTTTTTGTTTTCAAAATACTGGTCCACCCTGTTGCGTATCCCTTTTTCCAAACTTTCATCCAGCGGTGCCAATAAGTCGGGGTACTTTTGCACTACATCATCCGGCAGCTCCAGTGATGGGGCGATGTGCATAAAGTAAATGGCATCCACGTCCAGCACTGCTGTAAGCATAGAAATGTACTGGATCAGTGTTTTGTCCAATTCGGAAAGGTCCAGGCCCACGAGTATTCTTTTGAAGCTGTTCATATCAATGAAAGTTATGGTGGTTAAAGTTAGTTTAAAACCTGTAATTGTTAACGAATTTTACCGGTTACACTATTTTCATTTTCAGATCACAAGTGTATGATAAAGAGCCAGCCAGTCATTGCCAAACAATAATATCTGGATAGATTTGCGCTGGCAGCAAGAAAAGGATACTTATGGCGAAACGAAGAGGCAGGGAGCCACTAGGTGAAAACGAGAAACGGGCACTCAACCGAACCAATTTTAAAAAATTATTAGGCGTTTTTCGTTTTGTATTGCCCTACCGTCGTTGGTTTGTAGCAGGCATGGTATGCTTGCTTTTTAGCAGTACTATCCTGCTGTCATTTCCCTATTTGGCAGGAAAGCTCATCGATATCGCCTCGGGGAAAACCTGGGTGCTGGATTCCATCAACACCATAACCTTAGTATTATTGGGGGTATTACTCGCACAAAGCCTATTCTCATTCTTACGGGTTTATTTCTTTTCTAAAGTAACGGAGCGCTCTATGGCCGACGTCCGCATGGCCGTATTCAGCAAAATACTAACACTACCCCTTAAGTTTTTTGACAGCCGCCGTATCGGTGAACTGGTGAGCCGTATCACCACGGACGTGTCCATGTTGCAAGATACATTTTCTGTTACCCTCGCAGAGCTGTTTCGCCAAGTGGCTACCTTAGTCATAGGCACTACCCTGATCTTTTATTCTACCCCCAGGTTGACACTTTTTATGTTATTGACCTTCCCGGTATTGGTAATAAGCGCCCTGGTCTTTGGCAAATACATCAGGAAACTCTCTAAGGAAACGCAGGATCGGTTAGCCGATGCGAACATCATCGTAGAGGAAACCTTACAGGCCGTAAATATGGTGAAGGCATTTACGAACGAGATCTTTGAAAAAAACCGATACACACGTGCCTTGCAGGGTGTAGTGGACATCGCCTTGAAAACTGCTACGTACCGCGGGGCCTTTATTTCTTTTATCATATTTGTTCTCTTCGGAGGCATTGTAGCCGTAATGTGGTACGGGGCCATGCTAGTAAGCGAGGGAAGCATATCTATCGGTGACCTGCTGTCTTTTGTCTTATACACCTCGTTCATAGGGGGTTCTATAGCAGGCTTAGGTGATGTCTACGGCCAGCTTCAAAGAGCCATAGGCGCCTCGGAACGGGTGTTGGAGATCATGGAAGAAGACGCAGAGAGCGATGGACTGCAAAAGGATAACAAGCTACAACTACAGGGCAATATTATCTTGAACAATGTGTCATTTACCTATCCCGGCAGGCAAGAAGTACAAGTCTTAAAATCGCTTGACCTATCCGTAGAAGCGGGTCAAAAAGTAGCACTGGTGGGGCAGAGCGGCGCTGGCAAGTCCACCATCATCCAGCTCATCATGCGTTACTATGAGCAGTACCAGGGGCAGATCACCGTAGATGGCACCCCGCTAAACGAATATGACCTGGTCGCCTATCGCCGAAACTTGGGAATAGTACCCCAGGAGGTCATATTGTTTGGCGGTACCATCCGGGAAAACATAGCATATGGCAGGCCGGGAGCATCAGAACAGGAGATCAAAGAAGCTGCCCGGAAGGCCAATGCACTTGAGTTTATCGAGAAATTCCCGGGGGGGCTAGATACGGTAGTAGGCGAAAGAGGCATTAAACTTTCCGGCGGGCAGCGCCAGCGTATCGCCATAGCTCGCGCTGTCCTAAAAAACCCTGCCCTGCTTATATTGGATGAAGCTACCAGTTCATTAGACGCGGAGTCGGAACTTCTTGTCCAAGAAGCGCTAAATGAGCTGATGAAAGACCGAACCACGATCATCATTGCGCACCGGCTGGCTACTATCCGAAAAGTAGACAAGATATATGTGATCAGTAATGGCCAAGTCGTGGAGTCAGGAACCCATGATGAGCTCTCCCAGCAATACGACGGCTTGTATAACCATCTCTTAAAATTGCAATTTCAATTGGCCTAAATTGCTTATCTTTAGACCTATGGAAGCAAAGCAGTTGTTGAAAGATTTTAAGTTGAAAAATACTAACTGCAGGGAAGAAGTTTTAGAGCTTATGCTGTCCAACGAACACGCCCTGTCCCACTCGGATATAGAAAGGCAGGTAGACCCGGCCATCGACCGGGTTACTGTCTATCGCACTCTCCGTACGTTCCTGGATAAGGGTTTGATTCACAAAGTACTTGACGATGGCGGGGCCACAAAATACGCCTTATGCCACGACTGTAGCCTTGGAGAGCACCACCACGAACACGTTCACTTCAAATGTAATCAATGTGGGCAGACCACTTGCTTGGAAGATATTAAGATTCCTGCAGTACCTCTTCCTAAAGGCTTTAAAACACAAGAAAAGAACCTGTTGATCCAAGGCACCTGTGGAGGTTGCACAAATGCCTGAAACAAAAGGCCTTAATTTAACATACTGGGTATTCTACCTTCAATTAATTTTATTAAATTTGCGGCATTTTGGTGGTGAATTCAACACAAAATTTCCTCCTTTTAGTAGATAGCCGGTAATTCTCTGAGCATGTTCTTATTTTCCTTGTTTGAAAACACTTACGAGTCAGTTCTTTTTATTGTTTTTGGAGCAATTATTTTACTTTTCTTGATAATTGATCTTGGCTTTTTTAATAAAAAGGCCCATGTAATCTCCACACGGTCGGCTTTTTGGCAGTCTGTTTTTTGGGTGTTCATCTCGGTGGTGTTCGGCTACCTCGTATACCTGTACAACGGCGGGGCAGATGCCTCATTGGCTTACTTTTCAGCCTATCTCACAGAATATGCGCTTTCGGTAGATAATGTATTTGTTATCCTTTTGATACTGAGGTATTTCAAAGTAGAAGAAGAGTATTATCACAACATTCTTTTTTGGGGTATTTTAGGAGCGCTCGTGTTCAGGGCCATTTTCATATTTGTAGGAGCCTACCTGATCGGCAAATTTTACTGGATACTATACATATTTGGCGTTTTCCTGGTCTACTCTGGAATAAAGATCTTTTTTGAAGATGATAACAGTGATATAGACCCTGCTAAAAACCCGGTACTGAGGTTTTCCAGGAAATATTTAAACATTTCCAAAAGTCACTTTGGCGGCCGTTTTGTGATCCGCAGAAATGGAAAGCTCTTATTCACGAGGTTATTCTTGGTGGTCATTTTGATAGAAACTACGGATCTCATCTTCGCGGTAGATTCCATCCCCGCAGCTTTTGCCATCACGCAAAGTGAATTCCTTATCTATACTTCCAACATCTTCGCCGTTCTAGGGCTTAGGGCTAAATTCTTCCTGCTCGCAGGGATTATTGATAAATTTCATTTGCTACAAAAGGGGCTTTCGTTCATTTTGATCTTTATCGGTGCCAAAATGCTACTGGAAATATTTGATGTACATATCCCTATTGTTGTTTCGTTTTCTGTCATCATTGCCACGTTGATCGGTTCCATCGTGATGTCACTTTTTATCCCGAGGCGGGAAGCTGCTAAATAAAGCGCTCCCTGGCCAGGTCTTATTGAGAAAGTATACGCTGCGCTATCTTTTTGGGCAATATGGAGGATAGCCTTTGGTAGGTCAAGAACCGGCCGGGCAGCTTGGTGGCCCTGAACGCCGGTAAGCTTTCTATTTCACGGACCAGGGAAAGGTGGACACTGTCCTTTTCATCCTGGTCCAGTTCAGACACGGATGCCCTACTTAGCAGCTCTACGAGGTGATGGTTTTGTGTAATTTTGTGGATCATCTCATCCTCATGTGCCAAAAGTAGCTGGCTCAGCCTTTTCATAAAAGTCTCCCGGAGCGCAGCTTCCTTCACCCCGATTGCCATACCGTTCTGTTCATCCCATGCATTTAGAAAAAACCCTTCTACCGCCAGCATGCTTAAGTCTTTATCCATCCCCGTGAGGCCCAGCATATCCCCGAAATCGTTGATAAAACTGAGTTCCAGGTGGTCATATGCTTTGTCAGACCATGTGGTAAGAATAGCTAGCTCCAGTAAAAACTTTCTGAGCGCCCATGAGCCAGGGTCTTCAACCTCGATTTTTTGGATACCTATACCATGTACAAGATATTCACGCGCCACGCGTTTTTTCTCTTCCGGAAGCCTATTGTTTTTGATGAAAAGTTCGAAAAGCGCCTGCTCTCCGGGGGCTACGAGGTCATTGGCATGAGAGGCGGCGGCAATGACCTTTAGTGTAGTTAAGGTGATTTCGTCGCGCTGGTTACGCAAATATTCCAGCAGCATTTCATCTCCCTCGGCAGTACAGTAAAGCCGGAAGAGGTACGTATCCATGAAAAGTTGGGCATTGTCAAAAAAAGCAGCTGCTACATCGTATTTTTCCACCTTTATGAGTGAAGCCATTCTTTTGTTTATAATGGACTCACATAGTGACCAAAGGCTTCTTGACCTCCCGAGCCAGCTTCTGCCCGCAGTAGCCAAGCCCGGGAAAATTCCCTTGTAAAAAGTGTAAATACAACGGGTACATCTTTCTAGATTGTACGGATCTTTTTGTGCTTGTGAGAGCTTATAAATATTGACGATGCCACGGATCAAATGCAGTTTAAACCTCCCCGGCCCATACACGGGCCTACTCGCGGCTACCGCCACATCGCTCACCAAACCCGTCGGTGGTATGAAGTGATAGATAGGTTCATCGGGGTAACGATAGTTCTCTAAGTAAGAAGTAGTGTTTAAGGATAAATGATGCGTTATGGCTTTTTTCAGCCATCCCTTTTTTGAAGGATCCATCTTAGAAACTATACGTTGAAACTGCGCTATTCTTTGGGGATGGGTACGCCCTGTTTGCGGGTAAGCTGCCGGTAATGCTCCATGATCTGCCTGGTGATCTCGCCCGTGGTCCCTGTTCCTATTTTGCGGCCATCAATGGTTAAAACAGGGGTGATCTCACCCATTGAACCCGTCACAAAAACTTCATCTGCCGTGTACATTTCTGACAGGGAGATCCTCTTTTCCGTCATCGGCAGGTCATGCCCACGAGCAATGGCCATGACATTGGCACGGGTAATACCGGGCAAACAGCTATCGGCAAAAGGAGTTTTGACCTTACCCGCCTTTACAAAGAATACATTCGTAGCATTTGTTTCAGATACAAAACCATCTATGTCCAGCATAATGGCATCTTCCACCCCGGCCAGGTTAGCTTCTATCTTTGCCAATATGTTATTGATAAGATTATTGTGATGGATCTTAGAGTCGATGCATTGAGGAGGATTCCGCCGAATGGAAGAGGTGATGAGCCGAATGCCTTCGACATCGTAGACAGGCTCTTTCCATTCTGCTAAAACGATCAGCGTGGGTCCGTATTGGTTAAATGCCGGGCTCATGCCGGATGTCACCTTCTTTCCCCGCGTAAGTGTAAGCCGGATATGAGCCCCGTCATACATGTTGTTCGCCTGCAAAGTTTTAAAGATCTCTTGGCGCAGGTATTCTTTTGTAGGGATTTCAGCAAACGCCATAGCATGTGCAGAATCGACCATACGTTGCAGGTGTTCTTCGAGCATAAAGACCTTCCCTTCATATATCCGTATCCCTTCCCATACGGCGTCACCGCCTTGTACAACACTATCAAAAACACTTACTTTGGCTTCTTCCCTGCGATGTAGGGTCCCATCAATATTCACTAAAATGGTTTCGTTTCTTGGATCGGGTAAGGCAATTTGTGTCATAAGCTAATCTTTCAATGCGTGGTGATACAAATAATCATAATACGGTTTGCACGTTTCTAACAGCGGCAGCAGGGCTGCTGGGAAGGGCTCTTTCTTTTGCTTATAAGGCTCAAAACCCTTGGAAGCATGAACCGCTTTGTACCAATATTTGGCCCAGGGACCATCCTCCGGTCGCGGACCAGGCTGCCAATGTAGCATCTTTTGATGAAAAGGGATGTCCAGTAGCCCACAAAGCTTTGCCAATATTTTCTGTGGGTCTAACAGCACGTGTTTTGAATCAATAATTATCGGTTTATTTCCCTTGCGGGACAAATGATCAAAAAGGGTGACCTGTTTATTCAAAGCAGTGTCATCTAGGCCGGCATTGGGGAGTTGTTTTGTCAACGAAGGCAACATTTCCCGTGGATCCCGGATCAGCAAAATGTTCGTAAAATGATCTAAAAGTTCATGATCTAGTGATACCCAGTGATGGGCCATATTCTTTAAAAACCGAATGGGTTTTTGGCCTTTTTTCAACAAGTCTTCCATTACTTGGAACCCGTTCGTCTCCATGGCTTTCAACACTTCTTCCCTGCCCGGATGTTCCACCGGCACATGGTGTAAATAGTGCCCATAAAGAGGTTCGTCAACTACCTCTGTATCATCACGCTGCGCGAAAGAATACATAAGCGCCGTAGACACATTCCTAGGCCCGGACCATGCAGAAATTATTTGCATGCGGAAAACTATTAAAATTGGATAGAATAAACAATATCAATATCTTAAACCCATGGCCGTCGTGTTACCCGGAAATATCAGGAAGCTGATGTTCGCTTCCTTGTTATTCTTAGTAAGTATGTTTATCGGCATCTTTGGTTATGTGACCATCGAGCATTTCAGCCTAATTGACGCAGCTTATATGTCGATATTGGCGTTTTCAACGGTAGGCTTTAGCGAGGTACAACCCCTTAGCCAGCAAGGAAAGTTTTTTTCAGTATTATACATCACCATAAATCTTGGCATCTTTGCCTATATTGTCTCGGTACTTTCTTCTGTTTTATTTGAGGGTGAGCTTAGAAAGATCTTTAAAAATATCGCTTCAGACCGGGAAATGAAAAAGCTTAAAAATCATATTATCGTCTGTGGGTTTGGAAAAAACGGGGCCATGGCTTGCGAAGAGCTGGAAGCTGCCGGTAAAGAATTTGTAGTCATTGAAAAAGACCTCGCGGTCATAGAAGCAGTACACCGGGATAAGAAATTCTCTTTTATCAACGGAAATGCCACGTTAGATGAAGTGTTAGTAGAAGCGGGGGTGGATCGCGCGGCTATTATCATTACAGCATTGCGGGAAGATGCCGACAATGTATTTATAACACTAACGGCCAGGGAGCTCAACCCAAGTATAAAAGTAATTGCCAAAGCTACCGAGGTAAACTCCCAAAAGAAGCTTTACCGTGCCGGCGCTACACACGTGGTTATGCCGGATTATCTTGGGGGCACGCATATGGCACAGCTGATCACGAAACCGTACGTAATAGAATTCTTGGACCTGATCAGCGGAGTAGGAGGCTCCAAGCTGGCATTAGAAGAGGTAAGTTACGAAAAGCTAAAGCCTGAATTCCATGATAAGACCATACGGGAACTGGACATTCGGAATAAGACAGGCGCTACTATTTTGGCTTTTAAAGATGACGTGAAAGGGTTCTTATTCAACCCAAGTTCTTCTAAAAAGATTACCGTCGGTGACGTTCTTATCCTGTTAGGCCACACGGAGAACATCGATAAATTCCGGGCTCTCTACACGCATTCTTGACCCGGCACTAGCTATACTTTGTCACATTCAATTATTGGATAGGCAGGGGTTTAAAGATAAGGAAGCCCGTTGTGTATCCTCATCAAAAACGAAAAAAACCTTCTTTATCGTCATTCCGGCCGGTGATAGTGTGAGGGCTATTCGAGAGCCGGAATCTGCTGGGTCGTTGATCGTGAACGTTCTCTTTGCGAATGCACTGGGTTTTCGTTACACGACTTCGTAGATTCC